>NZ_JAEQDD010000189.1:0-3242 GCF_020737885.1 Microcoleus sp. PH2017_34_RAT_O_A
TGGAAAGCACTCGTAGGTGTCGTGACCTTACTAACGTAGCCTAGTTAAAGACTTAGACTGGCTATCTCGTCCACTTTTGTCCAGTGTTTAGCGGATAGCCCCAATGCAATAACCTTTCCTCCAATGCCCTTACCGCAATCCCATTCTTGTCTAGTTTGGAGTTGCTGTGCGGAAAGCTCGTTGAAAGCATTATTAGCTAACTTACGAGGAAAAGAAAGGGGCTCTCGAAATGAAAATGCTAGTAATTCTATTTATTTTGCATCTTTGGGCATCTTAGCTGGTTTTTTGATTTACAAATCTATTTTTATAAATATTTTAGATTTTATTTAAGTTTTAGAATACTTTCTTAATAAAAAGAGGTACAAAAACAAAACAAAAATTAACTTCTCAAATAATCTCGGTCTTTGGGTTTGGGGCTAGGATGGGTGCAGTTGATGGCTTGTGGGGTAAGTGGAGGGGGAACAAAGGCGCTAGTGGATGAGGCAAAGCGGAAAGTAAGTTGGGTTAATTGGGCCTGGGATGCCAAAATTAGACGATTTTGGATTTGAGATTTGAGATTTTAGATTAGGAAAGAGTGATTTTGCTGCGGTTTTGAGTGTTGTGTAAAAAATTGTGAATTTTTAGTAATTGAGCGGCGACGGGCGAGGGCGAGAGTCTCCGAGTGGGAGATTTGGGGAGAGTGTCGGAGTGCCGAAAATCTGACAACTGTCAACTGAGGGCGGGCACAGGGGCACCGCCCCTACCGGGAGCATTTTTGCAAAAAGCATTTTTTTTACAGTGCGAGCTTAAGAGCTCGCGTATTGTAAAATACGCGAGCTCCCGACAGCACTACAAATGCAAAACTGAGATACACCGCCCCTACCAACTGCCAACTGCCAACTGCCAACAGCCAACAGCCAACTGTCAACTGTCCGCTGTCAACTGCCTTCTGACGATCGGAATCTCGATCGCAAACTCAGTCCCCAGTCCAACTTCCGAAACGCACTCCAGCCGCCCCCCATGCTGTTCCACAACTAAATGATAGGAAATAGACAGCCCCAGCCCAGTCCCCTTACCTACTGGTTTGGTAGTAAAAAACGGGTCAAATAGTTGCCTGCAAATCTCATCCGGTATGCCCCCGCCGTTGTCGGAAATGCGGATCGCTACAACATCGCCAGCAACAACTTCAGTGCGAATTGTAATTGCGGGAAGAGTCAATGGAGAACTAGGAATTAACGGCGGTGGATTTTTCCCATTTCCCTTTCTCCATTGGCCCTTCTGGATTGCTTCATCCAAAGCATCAATAGCATTGCCGATAATATTCATAAACACTTGATTGATCTGACCTCCACAGCACTCGACGCTGGGCAAATTGCCGTATTCCTTAATAATTTGAATACCTGGATGTCCGCCGTGAGCTTTGAGCCTGTGCTGCAAAATCAACAAAGTGCTGTCGAGTCCCTCGTGAATGTCAACGAATTTGACGCTAGTTCGATCCGATCGCGAAAAATTTCGCATTGACAGGACTATTTGGCGGATGCGATCGGTGCCAACTTGCATCGAAGACACGATCTTAGATAAGTCTTCCACCAAAAAATCGATTTCCATATCTGCTGCTGCTTCCCTAATTTCCGAGACTGGTTCGGGATAGTGCTGCTGGTAAAGTTCTAATAGTTGAATTAATTCTTTGATGTAATGACTCGTGTGGGAAAGATTGCCGTAGATGAAATTAACCGGATTGTTAATTTCGTGGGCGATACCGGCAATCATTTGTCCCAAAGAAGACATTTTTTCGGTGTGGACTAATTGAGTTTGAGTTTGCTGCAATTTCCGCACTGTTTGCTCTAATTGCTCTGCTTGATTTTTCAAGCAGGTTTGCTTTTTCCGCAGCACTTCTTCTACTCGCTGGCGCTTGATAATATCCCGTCTTAATAATTTATTTGATTCTAAAAGTTGGGCGGTGCGCTCTTCAACTTGTTTTTTTAAGTCTTCGTGAGCTTGGTGCAGGGCTTCTTGGGCGCGCTGCCGCTCTAAAATTTCTTGCTGTAAAAGTTCGTTGGTTTTCTGCAATTGGGCGGCTCTATCGTCTACTGCTTGCTGCAAAAGCTCGATCGTCCCGTACATCTCAGATTGGTTAAAAACTTGCGGCAAACTTGTCAGAGAAACAACACCCAAAAGCTCTCCGTGACTGCCAACTACTACCAAACGGCAGACGCAATGGCGCTGCATTTCCTGGTGGGCGCGGAAGAGGGAATCGGTGGCAGATATGGAAAATAAAGGCGCACTCATGGCATCAGCCGCTGAGATTTCCGAGAGGTTTAATTCGAGGGCGTGAAACTGCACGATGTCGCGCTCGGTGACAATGCCGATCGGGATTTGATACTTTTCTATTGGTACGATCCGCTGTGGATGCTGAATTTGGTCTTCGACAATGACGACGCAATGGGATCGATTTTTGACCATGAGCTGGGCTAATTCGAGGGCTGAGGCAGTCTTTGGGGCACAAATGACTTCTTTTGTCATGACATCTCCCGCACAGCGCAAATTTGCTAGCAAGTTCACTGGTTGTAGGGCTTCGTGAATGGCTTCGCGGGTGATGATTCCGACAAGTCGCGAGTCCTCATCGACTACGGGTAAGTGCCGGATGGAGTGCTGGCGCAAGGTGAATATAGCGGTGAAAATATCTTGAGACTCGGATTGTTTGAGGGTAATGGGCGAGTGAGTCATTACCTCAGCAATTGTCAGTCCGATCGCACAATTTACCAGAGTAGTTAACTTAACGATATCCCGTTCTGTAAAAATGCCGATCGGGCGATCGTCCTCCACGACTATGACACAACTGCGCTTGGCCGTGTTCTTAAGACTCTTTTGTTTTTCGCTACAAAGCTGACAGGAGACGCGCATCGGGTTCATGAGAGCCAAGACTTCGGCGATCGGTGTTTCTGGAGCCACTGTCAGGGGATGGCGATCGATCGATCGATCTAAAGGTGATAGATCGATCGGTGCGCTGTTGGGTTCTACAGGGGATGCTGGTGGTTTAATTGCGAGCTGGGGGACTGAATCTAAAAAATGTTGTAAATCTTGTTCTTGTAGCATGGTGATTATTAATTTTCCTTAATGAATTGTTACAATTTGGCGGACATGGGTTGACAGACTTAGCATTAATTAAGAGGCCTCCACAAAAAGAATGATCCAATAGCTATGTGGGTTTAGCGAAAATTTCCACAAACCATTTGTGAAGATTGGGCAGACGATTTATCTGG
>NZ_JAEQDD010000190.1:0-2820 GCF_020737885.1 Microcoleus sp. PH2017_34_RAT_O_A
CCACATCTGTCATCCAATGGCACGGAGGCAAAAACAAATTGAACTACGGGCAAATAGTCTCGCGCCGCCACAATTTGCTCAAAAAGCTACCCAAATAGTTAAGGATGGGTAGCTTTGTCCATAAATTAAGTTACAGTTCCTAACCCAGAAGCAACAACCGATCGCCCGGAGCTGAGTTTGGGCTCGCTTGCTTGGGAGCGAAATTAACTGCGGTTGTCCTTGGCAATTCGCGATCGGCTGCTGCTCGATCGCATCTGGGACGAATGCTCGATCGACAGTTGGGCGCCTACTCTCTTGACGAAAAACTCGGTTTCTTCCTAGATACGCAAATTTCCCAGCTTCTGATTTTGGGTAGAAACCGGGTTGATGAGCGGTAAGTGCTAATTTGTGTTGAAACCAATATTTAAGCTGTACTGCATTTAAGTCGGTCTTTTTCAATTGCCCTGTCAAAATAACGTCAAATTCTCTGGCTTGTGGCCCTCCGAGGGCGATTTTCCCGATCGCCCCCTCGGAGTCCACTGAGAAAGTAGCGAAGGTTGAAGAGTGGCGCAGCCCGATCGCGCGATGAAACAAATCCCTCTACAACATTATAAATTGTATATTTTAATTCCCTATTCCTTGTTCTTGTCCCCCCCATCCGCTTCTCCCCCTCGAACATCACAGACAATAGAACTCTTGCAAAAGTCAAATTTACCCCCCGCAAGTCCCCTCGAACTTCGGGGGGAAACAAGAATAATCTTACCCCCTCCCCGAACTCGCGGGGAGGGCTGGGGTGTGGTGCTTTGTATTTTTGTAAGAGATCTAATGTTTTTGGTGCAGCAGCTAATTCCTCCGGTGGTGGCTGCACGATGTTTCTGCCGCCACGCCCATTCAATCGGTTTTTAGCGAAAACCCTTTCAACGAACAGGTGAAATTTCCTTGATTTTTTTACCGGATTGCCTTCCCCGGACTGCGTTGTGTGCAAATTATAGCAGATGTTGAATGAAGGAAGAAGGAAGAAGGAAGAAGGAAGAACGGAGAAGGAAGAAGGCGATAAAGGCTGCGCTCGGGGGGTAAAAAGAAGTCTGAACTCAGAAGTCAGAAGCAATCGACTCCATGGGGAAAGGGCCATTAAGAGCGTCCTAACCGTCAGGGTGGATGGGCTATATATGCCGAACACCTTAGTAGAAGATTGCTCTTCGGTATTTGGGGTTTTGAGGGGATTCGCTGCCCGAAAAACAGGGTTTACAAGTAGGTGGCAGCGGCATCGAGAACAAGTGCTGCCTCGCCTTGTTGAGGTAAAATTTAACCCCGCGCCGGTAACAAGGCTGGCGGCAGATTTGCCTGTGTCGCGCCCTAGGTATTTTCATTCATCGGTGCTTTGGTTTTTACCTTGACCGCAGACTGGATCGGGGATTGGTGAAAGTTGGGAACAGACTTTACTGTAAAAAAGTAAAGCATTTAATTTGCGACAATAATTCCTCCCGCGATCGCGCCCTTGACGCTTAGGCAAGCATCACCTGCTCGAAGGCAAATAGATCTGCCTTCGAGTATCCTTACTTACACCCCCGGTTTTGAGACCGCAAAAATTTACCCAGAATCTTATATTCCGAATTCTTAGTATTGACAGTGAAACAAAGTTAATCTAATGTGTTGTAATTGATATAAGTAAAGTCCAATAAGCGAGGTACGGTCAATGGCAGAAACAGCTACAGCACCCTTAACAGGAAAAGGTCTGCTTCAAAAAATCAAAGGCAGCGATTTGCCGCGCAGAGAACTTGCAAAGCTTTGCGGCTACTTCACCGTCAGCAAAAGTGGAGAAACCCGGATTAACTTGGCTGAGTTTTACGATGCAGTGTTAGCTGCTAAGGGAATTGAGCTAGAGAAGTCGAAAGCAGACGGACGCGGACGAGAAGCGAGTTATCGCGCTAGCGTTCACAAGAATGGCTCGATCGTGATCGGGGCAAATTATACCCAAGAAATGGGATTAAAGCCAGGTGACGAGTTTGAAATTAAACTCGGATACAAGCACATTCGCTTGATTCAGATCGATGTGGACAGACCGGAAGTGGAAGTGGAAGAAGAGGAGGATACAGAAGAATAGAGGCGATCGCGATGCAGTCTGCCGATAGCAAGGCGACTGGATTTGATATTCGCTACAGAAGTATTTGCGCGCCAACCTTCGATTTAACTGATGAGCTGTCTTGACTATTTCTATTTTCTCTTGTCCCGCAAAGACTACAGTGCCTCTGAACTTCGCAAAAAGGGGCAAGAGAAAGGTTTTGGCAATGAGGAAATATTGGAGGCGATCGCGCAAATTCAAGACCGGGGCTATCAGTCTGACACTCGCTTGGTGGCAAACTCGATCGCCTCTGCTACGGGCAAATACGGGAAATCGGCCATCAAGCGCAAGTGCCTGCAAAAAGGAATTACTAGCGATTTGTTCGAGCAAGTCTGGGAGGAAGAAATTGCCGAAAATCTGGACTCGGAAGCCGCAAAACTCGCCGAATTAAAAGCCAAAGTCATGCGGAAATACAAGATCGATGCTTGGAGTAAAGTAGATCCGAAAACCAAGGGCAAAGTCTTGAACTACCTGCAATACAGGGGCTTTAATGCTTTTGAACTTTTGCGGCAGTGGCAAACAGAAGAAGATGAAGGGTTAACTTACAGGGCGAAATAGTTATCTAAACTTAGTCAAAGCTCGCTGGACAAGATAAGTCTAGAATTGAGATAATATCTGCAATGCCGAAAACCAAGGCTCAATTATCCGGTTTGTAAACCGCAGTTCTGTCTGTACTAGCCAGCCTGTTAAGGTCGAGAAGGAAGTCCACAACTCGTTAA
>NZ_JAEQDD010000191.1:0-2789 GCF_020737885.1 Microcoleus sp. PH2017_34_RAT_O_A
TATTTGTTATTTGTTATTTGTTATTTGTTATTTGTTATTTGTTATTTGTTATTTGTTATTTGTTATTTGTTATTTGTTATTTGTTATTTGTTATTTGTTGCTTGAAATGCCCCATGCCCCATGCCCCATGCCCCATGCCCAATTCCCCATGCCCCATTCCCCATTCCTAATGACTGTGCGCGTAAGCGCCGATTTCCGGCTGAAACGGCACAATTTCCTCTATTACTTCCAAACCCATTTTTTCCAGCATTCCCTGCAAAACAGAATCACGAGAAAGCCTTAAATAATTATCAGCAACTTCTAAAGCTACGTGGCGGTTTCCCAAATGATAAGCCGCCCGCATCAGCAGCAGCCCTGTCGAGGCCCTTGTGGTAAGTACCGGTTCGGGTTTTGCACTTACCAGTACCAAACAGCTACCGTCTTCGGACTGCAATAAATCTCGATCGCGCAACACCGTACCTCTAGGCAAAGCCAAGTGTAGCACTTCTCCAGCCTCCGTCTCGAATCGGTGGCGGCTGCGAGTGCGATCGTCCGCTGTCATCGGCAAACTAAAGCTGACAACAGCATCGGGATTTGCAGGTAAACGTTTTGTGAAAGTTAGCATTTCTCTATTCTATTCCTCAAAGGAATTGACTTCACATCTAGTTTTTGAGGAATATCTTTTTTATTTCCAATTGCGATCGCAAGTAGTCGCCCAAAATATCTCTTTCTAAACCGCTCCCATTCTTGCATACCAAATATTGGTTATTTTGTCAAGCACTTCTTTACAGACGATCGCCATTTTCTCAAAAATGATTGCATACCGTGCAGTAACTCAAACTATAGAACGGGAGAGGAAGAAAGACTAAAACCATCTATATTTATTGATTTCCCGCTTGTTGCAACCGCAGCAATTCGGCTTGAATTCGTTGTTTGACAGCCGGATCGCGTTGCTGGAGCAAAGTGAGCTGATTGAAGCGACTAACTGTCAAACCATTGCTTTCGACAACTTTTTTAGCTTGTTGGCAGTAATTTACCGCAATGCCACGAACATTTCCCGACAGCCTGTTCACTTCCTGAGTTTCGTTGCAGACTATTCTGGGAACCGAGCCACCAGCCATTCCTTTAATTTCCTTCATAGCTTCCTCCCGTCTGGGTTCGATTCCCAAGACAGAGCGAGCGTAGCTAGTAATTTCGGCGTTGCTAATTTCTTGAGCTTGGGCCGCCGCTCCGAAAACAAGGCTTGGAGATTTTGCGTACAAGTCAGGGGCCCATCCGCTAGCCAAAGCTGCTGCGGAAATGATGCCTGCGAACAGCGATTGCCGCAGCATCCGGTTTAGGCGAAATTTAGAGGTGTTGAGTGAGGTGTTCATGGTCGTCGGTTATTGCTTGCGTGGAGATAAAAATGACACAGCGCACTGAGGCTCAATCTATGAGAATAATGTGGTGGCCAAAAAGTTCCTGTCCTTGAGTGACAATTTTTAATTCCAGCACTCTAGATTTGTTGGTTGCTAGGGCGATTCACGATCGGGATAGCTACGCTTCACGACTTTTTAGCAATTTCCATCCTTTGACCGATTGTAACATCTTTAATAAGTTAACCGATCGCCAAATTCACAGGGTATTTTTCATTACAGAGCGTTCCCCAATTGCCTCTACCAAATAATACTCACCGCTCAAATCTTAAATAATTCTAAAAGTCCTTGACAAACTCCTCACATTAATCAGTCAAATTCAGGTGCGATCGGCTTTCATTCAGTTGACAGTTGACAGTTGACCTGTGACAGCGACCTCTACCTCGAAGGAAGAGGATTGGAGTAATGAATAGTCTGATTTTAATTCCTCCCTACAAGGGTTCCGGCTTTAAACCAATTCTTTCTGGTAAGTCAGACAATTTGAGATTTGAGATTTGAGATTTGAGATTCGGGAATGACTGATCGGGGTTTGGCTCACTGGCCTACAATTGCATTCTTTTGAGGGTGTTAAATTTAGGATCGATCGCACTCATCAATTCTTTCAAGCATAGGACTAACGCCAAGGGACTAAAGAAACCAGTTTTTTCGCTATCTTAAGGATTTGAACCAAATATTTGGGCTGAAAACCCGGTTTCTGGCAAGGGCGAATGCGATCGCCAACTCAATGATTTATGTAATGTTAAGCAGAGGCGGATTTGTCGATCGAGAAAATCCCCTCTTGGGAGAGGCGCACTCAGTGAACCGGAACCCGAACCAACGTCGATTTTACCGAAAAGCGAGCGGAAAGCCCCCGACTTTAGGCGTGGGGATGAACGCGGTGGTGACTTTAGCCACCTTGAAGAAGTTGGTCGCTAAAAAGTTTTATCTAAAATATTTTATGATAAAGTAGAATCATGATAATTCGAGAAGCCAAGCTACTGAAAGGCACCAAGAAGTATGTCAATCTACAGATTAATCTGGGAGCTTAAACAGGAGCGTTGACCGAAAAGCCGGTCGTTAGGTCTAAAATTTTGGGTTCGATCCTCAGAAGTGTCGTTCGCAACTATCCGTTTTTGCGCGGACTAAATCATCCCGAATTTCAAATCTCAAACTTGTTCTGAGCGAAGCCGAAGAATCTCAAGTCTAAAATAGTATTAGCCCCCAGAGCAGCAGTGGAGTTGTGCTTGCCTATCTGGGGGCCATACCGATGTGCGCGGTGCTACTATTTACTGCTACACAAAACTTAGCTAAACTTTTTCAAGTCTCACTATTCAATCAAGATTGCTCTTGAAGGGTCTGCTTCCTGCTTCACCCAAGGGAGTCGGCTCGCAACTTGTCCACAGGCGTAAATTCGGA
>NZ_JAEQDD010000192.1:0-2779 GCF_020737885.1 Microcoleus sp. PH2017_34_RAT_O_A
AGATAAATCGTCTGCCCAATCTTCACAAATGGTTTGTGGAAATTTTCGCTAAACCCACATAGCTATTGGATCATTCTTTTTGTGGAGGCCTCTAAGCAAACCATTGAACAACTTCAGAAACTAGAAACTCAACTACGCGATGCCTTCGGCGGGCTACGCCAACGCGATGAAAAGCTCTCAACACTTGTAGCAGACAAAAACGCAATTGATGAGGAACTGAAACAACTACGGGCAGAATTGGCAGCAGTCAAGAAAGCCAGTGTCACCCAACCCGATACCCATGATTATTCTGAAGCACAAACCCGCGATATTTTTATCGACTTGTTGTTAAAAGAGGTAGGATGGGCATTAGATCGAGAGCGCGATCGGGAATTTCCGGTTACAGGGATGCCCAATTCATCAGGTCAAGGTTTTGTTGATTACGTCCTCTGGGGCGATGATGGTAAACCTCTGGCAGTCGTAGAAGCCAAACGTACCCGAAACGACGCCCGCATCGGACAACAACAGGCTAAATTATATGCAGATTGCCTAGAAAAACAATTCAATCAACGCCCAGTTATTTTCTACTCCAACGGTTACGAACATTGGCTGTGGGATGATACTAATTACCCACCGCGACAGGTGCAAGGATTTTACAAAAAAACTGAATTAGAATTACTCGTACAGCGCCGAGCTACTCGTAAATCTTTAGCAGCAGCCACCATTAACCCTAGCATTGCCGAACGATATTATCAAACTCGTGCCATCCGTCACATTACCGAAGCTTTCGAGACTGATAAAGACCGCAAAGCCCTGATAGTTATGGCAACTGGTGCAGGCAAAACCAGAACGGCGATCGCCTTAGTAGATATGCTGATGCGTTGTAACTGGGTGAAGCGGGTTCTATTTTTAGCCGATCGTGTAGCTTTGGTAAATCAGGCAATCAATGTATTTAAGAAACATCTCCCGGATGCCGCGCCAGTAAACTTAGTCACAGAAAAAGATACCGAAGGACGAGTTTTTGCTTGCACCTATCCAACCATGATGGGATTGATTAATGATACCCGTGACGGTCAGCGTCGTTTTGGTGTCGGGCATTTTGACATAATTATTATTGATGAAGCTCATCGCTCTGTTTTCCAGAAATACCGCACTATTTTCAACTACTTTGATTCTGTCCTGCTAGGGCTAACCGCTACACCAAAGGATGAAATTGACCGCAACACTTACGGACTGTTTGACTTAGAAAACGGCGTCCCTACCGATGCTTACTCGCTTGAAGATGCCGTAAAAGATGGTTATCTAGTCCCCCTGAAAGCAGTATCAGTGCCGCTTAAGTTTCAACGACAAGGCATTAATTATGGCGAACTCTCTGAATCCGAAAGAGAAGAATGGGATGCGCTGGAATGGCACACAGAAGGTAACGCCCCCGATCGCGTAGAAGCAGAAGCAGTCAACAAATGGCTGTTCAACAAAGATACCGTGGATAAGGTGCTAGAGCATCTGATGACTAGGGGGTTAAAGGTTGCTGGGGGCGATCGGCTCGGCAAAACCATTATTTTTGCTAAAAACCAAGATCATGCAGAGTTTATTGCTGAACGGTTCAACGCCAACTACCCACACTTTAAGGGTGAATTTGCCCGCGTTATTACCTTCAAAACCACCTACGCTCAAACCCTGATTGATAACTTTTCTCAAAAAGATAAAGAACCCCATATCGCAATCTCGGTGGATATGCTCGACACGGGGATTGACGTACCAGAGGTAGTTAATCTGGTGCTGTTCAAAATTGTCCGCTCCAAAACTAAGTTTTGGCAGATGATAGGGCGAGGTACTAGGCTATGTCCCGATTTATTTGGATTAGGGCAAGATAAAGATTTTTTTTACCTGTTTGATTATTGCCAAAATTTAGAGTTTTTTCAACACAACTCAGAGACTGTTAATGCACCAATAACGAAATCATTGGGTCAGCAATTGTTTACCGCTCGATTAGAATTAATCGGAGAACTAGATAAAAGAATACCTGGAAATCAACCAATAAATCAAGCACAAGTGAGCCAGCTTCAAGAGTATCAATCTGCCTCTAAAGAACCCAGTACCGATGCAGAATTGCGTCAGGAACTAGCCAATTTACTCAATACAGAAGTTGCAGCTATGAATACTGAAAACTTCATAGTGCGACCTAAACAACGATTCGTAGAGAAATATGCTAATTCCGCAGCATGGACATCGTTATCGATCGATGATTTTCTGGAACTTAGCCAAGAAATAGCTGGTTTGCCTTCCCAATTGGAAACAGAAACAGAAGAAATAAAAAGATTTGATATTCTGATGCTGAAGTTACAATTAGCAATTCTGCGCTCTGATTCTACGTTTAAGCGTTTGCAAGAACAGGTGAAGTCACTTGCAGGATTGCTAGAGGAGAAATCTGCCATTCCCTTCGTGCAAGAACAGTTAGCCCTGATTCAGGAGGCACAAACCGATGAGTGGTGGCAAGATGTGACATTACCAATGCTGGAGGTGTTACGCAAACGCCTGCGGGGGCTAGTAAGGCTGATTGAGAAACAAAAGCGCCAACCTATTTACACCGACTTTGAGGATGTAATGGGGGATGAGATAATAGTAGATTTGCCTGGTTTCACAGCATTGGATAACTTTGAGAAGTTCCGGGCTAAAGCAAGGGCTTTTTTGCGATCGCATCTAGATAGGGCTTGCTGAAAAATCAATCACATATTGCGTGGCATAGGTTTAGATGGCGCGAGGGAGAAAAAAGTGCAAGATAAACAGGTAATATAGATCA
>NZ_JAEQDD010000193.1:0-2616 GCF_020737885.1 Microcoleus sp. PH2017_34_RAT_O_A
AATAATTAAAGTCAGTGAAGGAGTCGCCCCCTCCACTGCTCTCCAAAACGGAACGTGATAGTTTCCCATCATTGGGCTCCTCAATAAAACGGCTGTTGTCATCAGTACGTCATTACCAACATATCGTTTTCCCAAACCCAAAGGCTTGGTTCCACTGGTGGCTTAGGTTTAGCACTTTTACAGCTAGATTTGTTACCGAGACTGCCATCGTTGGCGGTCTTTGTGTCGTGGCAATGTCGATGGAGTAGTTGCCAATTATCATAAGATTCCCTTCCACCTTTCGATTTAGGGATGATGTGGTCAACTTCTATCGAATCTCCATCTTTGAAGTAGTTATCGCAGTGGGTGCATTTCCCTTTTTGACGCTTGAGTAGTTTAGACACTCTCGCAGGTATTTCGGGGTGTACTCCCATTCTTGAACTCCAATATAACCAGTCACCGTCGTAGGGGGATGCTTTTCCTTTTACCTTTACATAGCGTTTTATTTCCGTGGAGCTATGTTGTATTAGCGCATAAGGATTGTTACCCTCTCCGGTTGCAAACACCCAGTTATTGCCTTCTACGGTTTTGAAGTATTTAAGGCGTATCCACCCTCTGCCTTTGTTCCTATGACGATGACGACCCCATTTGAGGAGCTTCCAAACCACTAAGTGCCACAGCCTTGCAAATATTTTCTGGCTGACGACTGAACAGAAGTAGTTACACCAACCCCGTATGATAGGATTGAGATTCTTAATTAAAGTCGCTTGATTTAAGCCACGCGACTTATTTATTACTTCTGCAACTTTTCTGTAGTGCCTCTTCTGGCTTTCCTTACTGGGGGTGATAATAGTTTTAAAACCCAATAAGACACCTCTAGTCCCTATTCCCGAGTTATATTTTCCTACTGGAAACTGCTTGATGTTGAATCCTAGAAAGTTAAATCCAGATTCTTCCCCATCTAGTCTATTCAGGGTATGGGCTATCTTTGTTTTACTCGGTTTTAGTTCTAACCCAATGTCACTTAACCACTTCTCTATCTCAACCTTACACAGCTTTACGACTTCTACATCCTCATGGAGGACTACGAAATCGTCAGCATATCTTATCAGTGAAATCGATTTGATTTTGTCTCGTAATCCACAAGTATGACCACGAGAGTCTCTCATCTCGAATTTTGGGGCTAAACCCATAATCAATTCCTCAAGCCCATGTAAGGCGACATTGGCAAGTAGAGGTGAAATCACCCCGCCCTGTGGTGTACCTTCATCAGTTGGGAACAGCTTGTTTCCATCCATTACACCAGCTTTTAACCAAGCTCGGATTTGTCTCCGTAAGGTAGGATAGGTATTCAATTTTGAGAGAAGTACATCATGGTTAATGCGGTCGAAGCATTTGCTAATGTCGGCATCCAGCACATATTTTGATTTTTGCTTTATTGCCAAGAATATTGCTCCGATAGCATCGTGACATGAGCGCCCAGGTCTGAAGCCGTATGAGTTAGCTTCAAATCGCGCTTCCCATTCTGGTTCTAACACCAGTTTGACTAACGCTTGCAAAGCTCGGTCTTCCATTGTCGGTATGCCTAATGGTCTTTCCTCATCTGTCCCTGGTTTGGGTATCCAAACTCGGCGTGTTGGCTTAACCTTAGAACCCAGTGATATTTTATTTATCAAGGCGAAACGTTGCTTTGGGGTTAGCGATTTCACACCATCCACACCAGCCGTCTTCTTCCCTTGATTATCCTGAGTTACCCGACGAACCGATAATGCTCTTGCTGTCCAAGAACTTATCAACAATTTCTGGAGTTTGCGTACTAGCTTGACATCACCACGATTAGACGCTTGATATATCCGTTTTTGCAACTTAAAGACGTTACGTTCTAGCTTTCGCCAGTTGATATCGCTCCATTCATACATCGGTTTTATTGCCGTGTTCATGACATTTACATTGCGAATTGTAGCTATACCATCCGTATTACCGTGAGTCCGTTAGCATATCCTTCACCATTACAGTGAGGCGTTGGCTTCTGACTCAATCTCTACCACCTGTTACCTGGATAATCCAGAGGTTTCGTCTTAGCTGACTGCTCGGAGTATTCGACCTCTCCGAGAGTAATCAGGTGGGTTACTTCGTTCCTCATAACCTTTGGTTTGTTCCATTAGGATGTCACCTTTTCACCGAGTTTTTGGGTAACGTAGGTATGTCGGGCAAAATCCTCATACCACCCTGTACTAATGCCCTTTTGGGACTACCAGCGCAAGAAGCCTTATTTCGCTGGTTCGGAGTAACGGTGATTCAGGCAGTGACTTCACTTTCGTTATCCATAGGAACTTGCTCACGGGATACCACTTTTTAGGCTAGTAGCTCTTTCCGCTTTTATCCCCGCTTCACCGATTGATGGCTAGTCTCTACAGTGGGGGATATGCTTTCACCTCTACGTCTGAGGGGCAGGATTTGACGCTTTCTAGGATACTGACGCTCACCTGCAAGGTTATTAAGTTATCATCTACAAGGGATTAAAGTGCTTTCCTCAATCCTGATGGATTACCCTGTAGAAGCCAGTCATCCCCCGATTTCTCGGTTTCGACTGAACGAATCGCACTTGGCAGCACCATTTAAGTCTGCATTCACAAT
>NZ_JAEQDD010000194.1:0-2159 GCF_020737885.1 Microcoleus sp. PH2017_34_RAT_O_A
TTTCTGAGTAGGAATTGCGATCGCCACAGCGAAGTTACTCAGCAAGCAACCGTGAAGTTACTTAAAAATTCAGTGTCAACCGACACCTGCTTGTAACAGTCTGAAACCTTTATTTGGTAAGGGTTTGGCACTGTCAACAGGATTGGATTACAAAAACTCGATCGCACCCGTTACTTCATACTGTTAGATCGGCGATCGCCCAAATCTAAAACAATCATTCTAATTCATCGATCGCGAGTTGAAGTCAGTTGCAACGAACGAGTTCCTGCCCATAATCCTTGAAATCCTTGCAGGGCAAAGATTTGACCGCTACAACGAGTTGCGGCGAATTTCAGAATGCCAGCATCGTCAACGATCGCCCTTAAAATTTCTCTATTCATAGCGTAAATAGCGATCGCACCTCTGCGTTCGATCGAATAAGTGCGATCGCACTTAAATCCTAATATTTATCGACTCAAATCCCCAGGGATTTTTTAATACTTAGGATTTCTGGTTGCCATTAATGCAACTTCAAAATTAGTTGCTAAATTCAGTTATCACGAGTTTTTGTTAAAAAACGCTGAAACCCTTGCTGAAAAAAGGTTTGACAGTTATCAGGAGTTTCCGCTTTTAGAAAAATTCAGTGTCAACCAAATCTCTTTTCAATAGCCTGAAACCTTTATACGGCATGGATTTTGCACTGTCAACCGGATTGGATTACAAAAACTCGATCGCACCTGTTATTTCTTAACAAATTTTATCTAGGAACAGATCGCCACAACCGTACAATAACCAAATAATAAACCCAGTCGCGAGTCGGTGTGGCAACACCGGGGGCTCCACTGGGACTATGACTAAACAGGAGTCACAGCTACATGAGCATTTTACATCACGAAGAAAACGGAGTAGAGTTTTTCACTGTTGCCACCACTGGCGAGTCGGGGATGAGCCAATCGGGGCTGGCTCGTTTGTGCGGAGTTCAACCTCATGCGGTCAATAAATTGCTAAATTCAGCTATCACGAGTTCTTGTCCAGAATTCTTGAAACCCTTACAGGGAAAGAAGTTAACCGTTATCACGAGTTTTAGCGAATTTCAGAATGTCAGCATCATCAAAGACAGCGTATGTGCCCTGATTTTGGAATGGTACGCCTTTGAATCTCAGCGCCCTACTGAAAAAGCTCGTCAAGCTTTCAGACAGTTTGCCTCTCTCGGTATCCGGGTATGGATTCAAGAAATCACGGGCTGGTCAAACTCAACAGCGCCTGAAATTCAACCTCAACAGCATCCAGCAGCAACCGCCACCGAGATTCAACAAGCACCGCCTCTCCCCGACATCAAAGCCTGTCTTGACCAACTTGCCAGCTTAGAACACGACATCCTCGTGTCTCTCAAACACCGCCACGCCATCCACAACATCGTTGAAAAACCCACCGTTGTTGACCTTTCTCTAAACCGAGTCGTACATACTGCCGTTCACGAACAGCATCAAAAACTCGGCGATGCCTTAGCCAAACTCGATTCTCTGCGGCAAACAATCTTAGCTTTTCATAGTTTTGCTCTGGCACTTTCAGCGCCTCAACTTCGCTTACTCTCTGGCACAATCCTCCCGGAATCAGTCGAGCAACTGCGGTTGGAAAATCAGAATTTACAAGGGATAGTTAACGAACAAAATTCTCGAATCATCGCTTTGGCAAAGTCTGTCGGCATCGAACTCAAACTCGGAAACCACGTCGAAAAGCCAGCTATTCTCGATGTTTTTATCGAAGAACGCATCAAACAAGTCACTCAAATTTTGATGCAATCTCAGCCAGAAAAAGGTCGCAAACGTTCTTTGCTGGTTGCCAAACAAAGGGCAACTATGTTAGCCAGATATGAATTTGGCGAATCGCTGCAAGATATTGCCAGTGACATGAATGTTCCTTATTCGTCGGTGAAGACTTTTGTGATGTTAGCAAGGCGGATTCTTATGGATCGCACTTAAATCTTCCTCACGATCGCAGTATATTTTATTTACTCCTGGACGCACAAATACCAAAGAAACCGGCTTTTTGCGATAATACTCGTTACAGCCCGCAGAAACTAGGACTTACGCATTGACAAAAAGCATTATCTATGTACTCTCGGCCATAGCATCACTCTGAAGGTTCGCAAAAATATGCTCACGTATAACTAAAGTGAA
>NZ_JAEQDD010000022.1:0-102040 GCF_020737885.1 Microcoleus sp. PH2017_34_RAT_O_A
AGAAACCGGGTTTCTTTCTATATTTCTCGTCACCCAACCGAAAAACTCGTAGAAACCCGGTTTCTTGCCATGAGCCTAAATCTGAGAAACCGGGTTTCTCTCTATATTTCTCGTCACACAACCGAAAAACTCGTAGAAACCCGGTTTCTTGCCCCTTGCAAGAGGACAAATACCGTTTCAATCCCCTTGCGGGGGAGTGGTTTGGGAAAGCCAGACATTGACAAGCAAGATCCACACCTTAGTGTTTCAATCCCCTTGCGGGGAAGTCGTTTGGGAAAGTGCACATACTGCTGATCAAGCTGACATTTTCTTCTTGTTTCAATCCCCTTGCGGGGAAGTCGTTTGGGAAAGATAAATTTTTCTTCGGAAGAAACAATCGAGAAAAAGTTGTGTTTCAATCCCCTTGCGGGGAAGTCGTTTGGGAAAGAATAGTAAAAGATACATACGATACATCTTATATCTTGATAGAGTTTCAATCCCCTTGCGGGGAAGTCGTTTGGGAAAGCATTGAATTTTTGGAAGGTTTTGTATGGGATTAGATGTTTTGTTTCAATCCCCTTGCGGGGGAGTGGTTTGGGAAAGTTTCGCTGTATCCTTTATACCCTTTAGGATTCTTAAAACTTTCGTTTCAATCCCCTTGCGGGGGAGTGGTTTGGGAAAGAATCCGTTTATGTCAATCCTCTCTGTAATATCTTTAAGTTTCAATCCCCTTGCGGGGGAGTGGTTTGGGAAAGTACAGTAGCTACAAATCCTGCTCCTGCTGACGAAGCAGTGGTTTCAATCCCCTTGCGGGGGAGTGGTTTGGGAAAGTTTTTCTTGATCAAGCTGCCAAGTTGGATCGTTTAAGTTTCAATCCCCTTGCGGGGGAGTGGTTTGGGAAAGCCAAAAGTAGCCGTTGCTACCTCTTTTCCGGTGGTTTCAATCCCCTTGCGGGGGAGTGGTTTGGGAAAGCTGATGTTAATGATGGATGTAAGATTTTCCTCAAAAAGTTTCAATCCCCTTGCGGGGGAGTGGTTTGGGAAAGTGGATGTAGTTATTGCACCAAAAACCGAGCAGATATGTTTCAATCCCCTTGCGGGGGAGTGGTTTGGGAAAGCCTTTCGCTGCTGCTCAAAAAAACCCCAAGTTGGCTGAAGTTTCAATCCCCTTGCGGGGGAGTGGTTTGGGAAAGTATACCTGAACCTAAATCGGCAAATACACGTTGGGAAAAAGTTTCAATCCCCTTGCGGGGGAGTGGTTTGGGAAAGCAAATTGCCCTTGATGAAGGGCTAACAGCCAATGGGAAGTTTCAATCCCCTTGCGGGGAAGTCGTTTGGGAAAGTGTTATCGAAGCCGTGCATCGAGATGATCTGCCGGTAGATGTTTCAATCCCCTTGCGGGGAAGTCGTTTGGGAAAGGTACTTGTAACAAGACAGTTACGATTTTTACTGAGGAACGGTTTCAATCCCCTTGCGGGGAAGTCGTTTGGGAAAGGCTATACGAAATTCGGAGTACTTTGTACCTCTAAATGTTTCAATCCCCTTGCGGGGAAGTCGTTTGGGAAAGGTTAAAAGACGCATCCCGGTACAATTTCCCAATTGTGTTTCAATCCCCTTGCGGGGAAGTCGTTTGGGAAAGAAGAAAAAGGGGGTAATAGAAGAAAATCAACAAGACGTTTCAATCCCCTTGCGGGGAAGTCGTTTGGGAAAGAAAAGGAGAAAGGCAGATGGGCGTTCAATTAAAGCGTTTCAATCCCCTTGCGGGGAAGTCGTTTGGGAAAGAGTTCGGCTACAAACCCTTACCCAGAGAGCGTTCCAGACGCCAAATCGACGCACCGTTTTTTCACTCTCAATAGATGGGGGGTCATCTTCAACAAGCATAGGATTGAAAACGCTCAACCCCAGACTACAAAGACAATCGACGCACCTCAACGAAAGAATCAGGGTTTCACCGATCGCCCTAGGTGCGTCGAAATCACTTGCGGCAATGAAACCCACCGCAGCCGATCGCCCACCTAGATCAAAATCGCTTGCAGTAATGAAACCAACCGCAGGCGATCGCAAAATCTATTCAATTTTCAAAGTTCCGCGTGAAAAACCCTTGCTTTCCACTACTACAAACAATAGAGACTCAAGAACAGATTGTCAAGTTTTTCCCAGCACTTCGTTTGGAATTAAGCCTCTTGTTGAACAACAGAGTTCAACTGAGCTTTCGACTGAACTTTCGGAAGTGGAATCTGCGGCTTCAATTGTCTGACAACTTCATCAAACGGCAAAATCCGCACTTGATTGTTAAACACATTTACCTGATAAACTCTGCGATAACTCAAGTCAAATCCAGTCAGCCAGCCACTTTTTGGATGATAAGCACCCGTGTCAATATCCAACCACCCTTGGCCCCTGACTAATTCCCCAGGCCTCACACCCTCAAAGGTAAACGTGATCGTGTGACCGGTAATAATTAATTTATCGGGAAAATACGGTTTCGGCATCGCATGAAATTCCTTGCGAATCCAGCACAATTGTTCGATCGACTGTTTGTCAATTGGCATAGTTGGATGGACGCCCGCGTGCACCAGCCAGATATCCCCTAAGTCTAAATGCGTTGGGAGCGATCGCAACCACTCTAAGTGTTTGTACGGCATCATCCCTGTATCCTTGTAACTAGCGACAGTCGCATCCCCACCGCTGTACAGCCAAGACTGCCACGCCCGCATATCCACTGACGGCCCCGACAAAGCATCTAACATCAGTTGTTCGTGGTTTCCCAGCAGCGTTTGATACGGGCTTTGCTGCACAAAATCTAATACCTGAGCGCTTTTCGGCCCGCGATCGATTAAATCTCCTAAAAAATATACGCGATCGTCCGAACTCGGGGCAAGTGCCTCTAGCAAAAGCATTAACCCGTCGTAATGCCCGTGTACGTCCCCAATAACAATGCGCCGCTGGTTCACTGTATTTATCCGCTTTCCTGAATCGAAACCTTAATTACTCGCTTATAGCATCTGATTTAGCTGCTATTTCCTCCGATCTTTCGCTGAGGAGGGGTGTCACCCATTATACTACTTTTATAAACTTTTGGTAAAGTTCACAATTTTATTTGCGTAGTTACAGATCGCAACACTGAGAAGTTATCCCAGCTTTCGGTATAAGTGAAGTACAAAGATACCCTAGAAACACGGGAGTGCCCTCTCCTGCAAGTCTTTCAGAGAATTGATAACCGCTGTTAATTCTGCTGTGGCAATTACTACTATCGAGTCAGTCGATTTTAGATTGACTCAACAATGATTTCACCGAATAGCATGGGTTTGAAGCCCCAGCATGAAGGCAGATTGTGATAATAGCGGAGTTTAAATCTCCGTTCTTATCACTTCGCTGTCAACTGTCAACTGTCAACTGTCAACTGTTTAAGGTGCAGGATGCGCCAGCAATGAGTCGATCGAGCAAATCGAAAATAACTCTAGCTAACGCACTCTACAATACTACTGAGTCAAAGCCTTGAGGAAAGTCTGCATTTCTGCTAACAAACCTTTCTTTTTTAGCGGTTTTGCCGGTGCAGTCGAATCGGGATCGGCGACTCCCATAGCTTTCGCTAAAATTCGTTCTAAATCGTCTCCCACAGGTTTTTGGGCAGTTTCCGAAATTAATTTGTATTCGTCGTTTATTTCCAGCCAGACTTGCCACGGTTGCGGATAGCAGCGGAATAAAGCTGCCGTATCTAGCGGCCTGATGTAATAGCAAGATTCGATTTTGCTCAGGAATCGATCGCGCAACTGACGGCCTGCGTACCCTATACCTATAGTAGCAACATCTTCCAGCCGCGGGTTGAGCAAGATCACAGGGCGGCCCGCCGCAGCTATGTAAAGTTTTTCAACTTGCGACACCTCTACCGCCGCCGGATTCACCAGCAAAAACAGTTCATCTTCCGGTGCTATATTATCTTCAACAGGAGTACGGCTGCTGCCCAAATCACTTATTTTAAAAGGTACTTCTCCCCAATCGCGGCGGGCGAGGGCGGCTGCACCAGCATCGGGAAAAAACACTTTCATCCCGGAGTGGCTTTCCTCAAATTCTGGTAAGAATTGTTGCGTGATCGACTGTGCTTGCAGGGCGATTTCGGGAAAGACTAATTCGACTTGCAGGAGATTCATGCCATCCGAGAGGGCGGCGGCGGTGGCTATGCGCGATTGGGCGATCGCATCATTGAGATCGTTAGGCAGTTCTGTCATTAATCTTATTATTCGTACTCGACTTCTCTCAATCCAATTTTACCGCATTAAGCTAATCAAAATTTAAATTAGACTTAATAAATAATCAAAATCTTGTGGGGTGGGCTTCCAGCCCGCCCGAAATATGCAATTCAAATATGCCACAGCTTAAGCTACAAAAGCTAACACGGACACGGGCGAGCCGGAACCTCCCAAAAGGCGCAATATTCCGATCGCCAAAGTGAAGTCTGCCGCAGGTAAAAAGTGGAGATTTGCCAGATTTTCCAGCACAATTCGCTGCTGTTGCAATACCATTTTATTCACAGCAAAACTTTCATCTTGTCCCGGATCGACTCCGTGAGTGTCAATACCAATTCCCGCAATCGATCGCTCTTCTAGCAAAAATTGAGTCGCAGCTCGACCAAATCCCGGAAAGTGGCAAACTCCGCCTTCGTCAGGATTGAAAAATGCTCGCTCATCATGCCATTTGGCTTGCCATCCAGTATATAATAGAACTAGATTTTCCGGTTCAATAAATTTGTGCTGGCGTTCCCAATTCAATATATCATCTATCGTTAAAGTGTAATCGGGATTGGCAAGACATTGCTCCCGAAGGTCGATCGCAATTCCGGGCAAAACTAGAGACTGGGGCGCATAACTATCAACACTCGCGCCTGCTGGATAGAAGGTATTCGGTGCGTTGATGTGAGTGCCGCTGTGTTCTCCCATGGAGAATTTTCTCAGGAAATAGCCGTTTTTGTCTATTTCAGATACTATTTCAAATTCCGGCGCTGGATCACCCGGCCAGATGGGAATCTGTGGATGAATTGCATGGGTTAAGTCTATAATGTCGCGGTAGGCGATCGTTTTTAAATTATTTGAGTTACTGTTTGAGTTAAAGTTGTTTGTCATCGACACAAAAACTCAGGTTAGCTGATATACCTACAATATTAGGACGGGCAAGATGCCCATCCCACATTTTTTTTTCTTCTTGTGGAATGGGCATCTTGCCCCTTCCAGATGCCCATCCCACATTTTTTTCTTCTTGTGGAATGGGCATCTTGCCCGTTCCAGATTCAAATCAAAATCAACCTAGCTGAATCACTCTAGAATGCGATCGAGCGTCGCTGCCATCACATCCTTTGTTTGCCCGGAAACAGTATACACCAAAGCCTCTCGATAAACTCTTCCAGCCGGGTGCAGCCTACCGTTAGCCGCACCGCTGGAAACCACCACCGCAGCGTGCCCGCACCGCACCGCCAAATCAATAGCTTCCGCTCGGAGCGCTAATTGTTCGGCTTTTGAGCTATGTTGAGATTGTAGGAAATGCTGTTTTAGCCGATCGAGCTTCTGCTCCAATTTTGTGCAAGCCGCCACAATCACAGGCGAATCTTTAACTATCGCCGCCGCTACAATTACATCCAATCCCGCGCGAATACAGCCAAAAGTAACCGGCACAAAATTCAGGATATTTTTGCTGTCATTTTCCGCAATCCAACCGACAGCTTTAACCGAAATTATTTCCGATTCATGCAACAACCAATTATCGAGAGTTGCTGTCACAGTATTAGTCGAATTCATCGCGATTAACGGCATGATTTCGCTGACAGCTATTTTACCAGATTCCCGTTCAATATTAGCAAAAGGCAGCAAACCAAAAACCGCGCGATTGTCTGGAAGTACCGCAGCCACAATAAACTTTTCAAACAAGCCAAAACCAGTAATCCAAGGAACATTCCCCGACAGTAGATAGCCATCTTCTACCGGAGTTGCGGTGACAGTCGGATTGCCCGTTAGCGAAGCCCTCGAAGAGGATCGCCTCAAATGCGAAAACCCAACACCCAAGCGTAACTCTTTTTGGGCGATCGCGCGCAAGTATCTGCCTTTGAGCATTTCATTGTCACTGCTAGCAATCATCGCAGTTGCGCTGTGGTGCTGAGTTTGCAGGAAAGACAAAGCCCCAGAATATCGCGCAGTCAATTCCTGATATTGGTAAAAAAGCTCCGGTGGAATGTCCGCGCCGCCCCATTTTTGGGGAACGCGCAACGCTAAGAGCGATCGATTTTCCAATCCTAAAAGTGCTGTTTTCAGCGCTTCCGAGTCACTGTCGATAATTTCCGCGCGGGGTGCAACGCACTCTTTTAGGTAACTTTCCGCGCTGTTTAGAATATATTGAAAATCCATTTTTTATGATGATTTTATAGAAGACTGGGCGGTTGAAACCGCGTCTATAGAAACAAAACCCACCTCCGTGGGTTGAATCTTCAGACTCGGCGGTTGAAACCGCGTCTACACAAACAAAACCCACCTCCGTGGGTTGAATCTTCAGAAACGGCGGTTGAAACCGCGTCTATAGAAACAAAACCCACCTCCGTGGGTTGAATCTTCAGACTCGGCGGTTGAAACCGCGTCTATAGAAACAAAACCGGCGTTGCTTAATCAGGGTATGAAAAAAATAAGTTAAAAATCCCCAAGCTTTGTCGATACTGGTTTCTATGACTGGCATATTTAGCCTTTCATACCGTAAGTCTGCGGAGGCAGACTTCCTTTGTGTAGACGCGGTTTAAACCGCCGTTTCTTCAGTCTGCGGAGGCAGACTTCCTTTGTGTAGACGCGGTTTAAACCGCCGTTTTCCTGGTTTAAACCGCCGTTTTCCTGGTTTAAACCGCCATCTTAATTAATCATTATTCCCAAACTTTCCAAGGAGCCTTACCTTCATCCCAAAGCTCGTTTAAATACTTATATTCCCGATAAGTATCCATCGCATAAAAGAAGCCTTCATGGCGGTAAGCCATCAACTGTCCATCTGCTGCCAAACGCTGCATTGGCTCCTGTTCTAAAACACAATCATCCTCACCCAAATACTCAAATATCCGGCGGTTAAATATAATATATCCAACACTAATCCAGCCGTCTATTTGAGGTTTTTCAGCAAATTCTCGTACTTGACCTTCACTGTCAACATCCAAAATCCCAAAACGTGAAATCGGGCGAAATGTAGTTACAGTTGCCAGCTTACCGTGAGACTTGTGAAACTCCATCAATTTATCGATATTGACATCAGCAACTCCATCACCATAAGTCACCATAAAATTCTCGCCATCGATATATTTTTCGATCCGTTTTACCCGCCCTCCCGTCATGCTTTCTGCACCAGTATCAGCCAGCGTTACATGAAAATTTTGTTCGCGATGTTCCTGCTGATAAGTGATGGTATTTTTCCGTCCCAGACATATCGTAAAGTCATTGTTCATGGCTTCATAATTCAGGAAATATTCTTTAATCATGTTGCCGCGATAGCCCAAGCAGACAATGAAGTTTTGGAAGCCGTAGTGGGCGTAGATTTTCATGATGTGCCAAATAATCGGGCGCCCGCCGACATCAACTAAAGGCTTGGGGCGAAATTCTGTTTCTTCTCTCAGACGAGTACCAAGACCGCCCGCTAGGATGACTACTTGCATTTTTTCACCTTTTGAAAACTTATCAATTAATCTATCATCAATTATCTGGGATTTTTTCAAAGAATTATTAATAATTTCTCAGATTGAGTGAAGCTTTGTAAACCCTAACAAAATTATATTCTAAATACAATGTAGGGTGCGGACTGTGCATCGCGCACTTAAATGCTGCGTGCAATTCCTAACTCACTCAGTCCCGGACGCATCAACCTCAAAAAAACCTGGTTTTTAACCTAATTTGTGGGTGAGAGCGGGGTGCATCTCAATTTTGAAGAGGGCGAAGCATGACCGCATATAAGTTATTAGTTATAATCCTATATTGACTACGGTCATGCTTCGCCCCTACAAACATATTTTCCTTGCGTGAGATGCACCCTGAGAGCGCATAATTTTCGTAAAAAATTTGGTTTCTAGGCACCTGTGCGTCCAGGACTATCACTAATGCTAAACTAGGAAACAGACAAAAACATTAGACAACTATACTGAACATCAAAAACAACAATGAAAAGTCAACTCGATCGCCTAAAAAGATTTTTAGGTATAATCTGCGCGATCGCCTCAATCACAATCTTATTGCACTCGGCAATATCCGCTGTTGGTGGCGCTGTTTTTGCAGGGGAAATCTCAAATATACCACAAACCACCATAGCCTTTGTCCCTAAGATACCGGGCGGCGGATTGGATGTTCACGAAGCCGCAGGAGGACACACTTTAGAGAGACACGTTGGTAAAACAGAAGGAGAATTAGCACAGCGACTCGGACGAGAAATGGAAATTGCTGCTGCATCTTCCTTTGCTAACCGTTCCGTCGCTGAAGCGGCGATTGCGGAAGCAATGTCCAAAAATCAAAGTGCGATCGCCTCCTGGGTAAAAAAAGGAGGCAATCGTTATACGATCGACTACAACGCCAACAGAACAATTGGCATTACTCTGCGCCGCCGCTCATCCAAAGCAACTCCAGTCTCTCGCCTGAAAATCGTCCTCCAGCGCAGCAATAAATTACCTCCCGGATACTTTATTCTCACAGCTTATCCCCAATGATCGATCAATTTCCTAATTTAACCCAATTTTTCAGTTCCTACTTTCACCAAGAGTGGGCGCTAGAAGCTGACACTCCCAGTGATGTAGTCAATAACTACCTGAACAGCGAACCCCCCGCAAGTATTGAAGCTGCATCGCAAGAACTTAGTCAACTGCTAGAAATGTCGATTTCCGAACCAGATTTAGAAACCTTCGTCCTGGATGAATTAGGCTGTTACTATGACCCACAATCGAAAAATCAAACTGTCAGAGAATGGCTGGAATCCGTGCAGCAATCGTTGATAAATCTCCGATGATTCGGCGGTTGGAAACCGCTACTACACAAGCCAAGTCTGCCTCCGCAGACTAAGAGATAGAGGAGTATTTAAGCCTGATTTTTTTGTAGATACTGCCTACTATTTAGTCTCGCGTTGCGCGGACTTCGTTTGTGTAGTCGCGGTTTCCAACCCCCGGGTTTCTAACCACCTCGGATTTAAAATTAGATCGCACATTTCTCTCAAATCCCATCCATATTTCTTCGTCCGCGGAGGCGGACATCGTTTGTGTAGTCGCGGTTTCCAACCGCCGACTCTTGAGTGATTTTACTTGGTAATAGTCAACAAATAACCTTCATGAACTTTGACATTAGGAACAACATAAGTCAAATTATTTCCACCAACCGAAATACTTTCTTCTTTAACCGTAACCAGCTTTTGCACAGCGCCTTCGAGATTGTTAGGAATCTTCTCTAATTTGAGACTAACTTTTTGACCGTTTTTAATCCCAAGCTGCTGCAAATTTACAAGATTCAAGGTAACGGTTGTGGCTGACGAATAATTGCGATCGAAATAACCTAAAAGTACCTGTGCTTTACCTTCTGGATTTGACTTGCTAGCTAAGGCCACAAGACGATCGCTATCCGATCGACTCAGCACCCGCGAATTCACTCCATCAGCATAAGCTTTGTAAGTCCACCAAGCAGCCCTCGGCTCAAAAGTATTCGGCGTAACCATCCCAGTCAGCGTATTGTTGAAGCAATTACTAACTTTTTTACCTACTGTTGTATCCCAACAAGCTCTGCAAGCACCATCAGCTCTTGCATACTCCAAGTTAGACAAATAACCTAAAATTTCCCCCGGCTGATACTGCGCTAATTCTCCGACAATTTCGTTGACATAAATCTTTTGCAATTTTAGTTCCTTGTAAAAGGGACTTTGTTGAAAATTGCGCTTAGCATCAAATACGTGATCGTCAACAAATAAAATTATGGTATCATTGAGTTCGTGCCAAGCTAGAAAATTTACTTCCAGTTTATTCGCTTTGCAGTAATCCAAAAAAGCGGCGAGATATTCTTTGTTGTAAGTGCTGATGCTCGGCCCGCCAATCATCGCTGACGGCCCCAATTCTTGCCGCAAGATTTTGTAAGCCCTTTTGTAAGTTTCAAAGAATTGTTCTCTGCTTCCCTTCCAAAACGGATTTACTAAATCTGGTTCGTTCCAGATATCCCAAATAATTTTTTTGCCCTTATTCTGTTGGGCTAACTGTCGGATGAAGGCTTCCCACGCGGGGTAATTTTGATAGGGCCAGCCTTTGGGGTTGCTGCCGTAGCCCCAGAGGTCGCTAACTAATAGTTGAAATTCGGCTTTGCTGGCGATTACTCGATCGTAAATATCGAGTCTTCCGGCGCGCCACAGCTTGGGCTGCAAGGGCTTAATGGAGCTATCGGGGGGCTTGCTGGGGTCGATTCCGTGCAAGAAGCCGCTCATGGAGGTGATACCGGTGGCTGGCTGTCCAAAATCGACTGTGACGTTCGATCGCATTTGGGCAATTGTTGGCTGCTGCCCAAAATACGCGATTAACAGGATTGTTACCAAAGCTAAGCAAATTGGCAGCAGCTTATTAATAGGTTTGAACTTGAAGGTGAATTGCATATTGTATGTGGTTGCAAACAGAAAAAGACTTCAATTCAATCAAGGTATGTAGTTGCGCTTCAGCGCTCTTTGTTTATATATTGAAAGAGCGCTTTCATCGCAACAACGTACCTTAAAATGAGTTCTTTCCAAGGTATGTAGTTGCGCTTCAGCGCTCTTTGTTTATATATGAAAGAGCGCTTTCATCGCAACAACGTACCTTAAAATTTAACGAGACAAGGCGAGTTCAAAACCCTGTACTAATTCCATCAATTCTTGCCAAGCTTCGGAATTAATCAGCGCACAAGTATCGAATTGCTCCCCTTTCTCTGAAGATAAGGCAACAAAATTTACAATCCAACTCAAGATAGTTTCGCTTGTCAACAATGGCGTGCATTTCCAAGCTGACTGCAACTTCTCCACCATCCCGGACATATCCCCGCGCTCCCAAGCTTGCCAAGCCTGCCATACTAGATAATAGTAATGGAGCATACTGTCAACTTTTTCGATCTGCTTTTGGACTTTGGGCGCGATCCTCTTCGAGGGCTTCGCTAACGCAAATTCGTCTCGATTGCCGCTAGCAGATAAGACTTGGGCGACAACTTCTGAGTATTCCAACAGCATCCGTTCTTCCTTAAAAAGCTCTTGGGCTCGCAGTTTGCAAGCTTGTCCTGCCAGCCTCCGCAATTCGGGATTTTGGGCCCATAGTTCTACCGTTGCGGCTAACTCTTGTGCTGTCTGTTGCGCGTCAATTGTCGGATCGGCAATTAACTTTCCGGTATCTCCCAACTCTTCGGGAATTCCGCTGACTGCTGTAGCAATTACGGGCAATCCCTTCGCCATTGCTTCCATCACTGCTAGCGGCATTCCCTCTGCTTTGGATGATAAAATAAAGATGTCGCTGGCATCCAACCAATCGGCAATATCCCACCGCTGGCCGATAAATTTAACTTGTTCGGTGACTCCTAATTCGTTGACAGTTGCTCTCAATTCCGGTTCCATGTTGTCGTGAGTCGTGGAACCGGGGCCGGCCCAAACGAAGTAAATTTGCGGCCAAACAGGCAGATTTTTCAGTTTGGCGATCGCCTGCAATTGATACTGATATCCTTTAATTGGAGTCAGTCTCGCCGCCGTGAAACAAACCACAGCCTCTTCGGGAATGCCTTGTTCTTGGCGCAGGCGTTGGCGGGTTGAGAGATTGGGCGGTTCAAAGTAATTGTTCGGCCTGCCGTAATAAATTACTTTACCCCATTCCCGAGGCATTTTGAACAAACTCTTAAACAAGTTTAAATTCTCGTGGGAAACAGCTATCACCGCTTTAGCTAAATTGTACTGATAGGCCACTGCATCGAAATAGGGAACCTGATCTCCACGGTTAAAAGTCTTATAAGTGCGATCGATATAACCCAGAGTAATTACATAAGGTATGTTCTGTTTGAGTGCAACTTGTTTCGCAGCAAAATTTGCCATCGGCCAGCCATCGCTAAATATAATTAAATCCGGTTTAGCTTCCGCGTAAATTCTTTCAGCATCGCTACAATTGTAGGCAATTCGCAAAAACTCCCTCATCGTATCGAACTCCAGCCAAATATGCTCGATACCTAGTTGTTGCTGTTCGGTAATTAAAGGATTAGAAGCTTTAGTTTGCACGCTAGTAACTCGGTAGCCGTCGGCTGCTAATTTGGAAAGTAGCGAGTGGTTGAACTGCGCCAAACCGCCGATTCCGTGGTCTTCTGCATAGACGAGTACGTGCGGTGCAAGCTGGCGGCCAATTGAACTAGGCTCTGATTTAAATTGATAGGTATTGTTGACTGCCTCCGCCACCATGTCTTGCCATTCTTTTAAATTGGTTAAGGCATAAGCATCAAAGTTGTTCGTGTATTTTTCCGAAGAAACTCTAAAAGTTTCCAACCATTTAAAAACTGTTTCTGTGCCATTATAAGGAGTATAGTACAGGGATTTTCTCAAACACTCGACCATCTCTGGCAAATATCCGTCGCGGTACATCCGCCACGCTATCCACACTAAAGACTTGTAACGTTCTGCCTTTTGTAATTGGCGTATGCGATCGGGCAAATTGGGTTGGGCGAAGAATTGCTCCATTACAATTTCCATGCTTTTCATCACTTTTTCCCCACCGGACATGAGATTGCTATCGTGCTGGCGGTAGCAGGTTAATATCTCTTTTAACCACGCACATTTGCAGCCTTTTAAACCCAAACGCAAAGCAAAATCTAAATCTTCTGTTGGCGGAAAGCGATGGTCAAAACCGCCCAGACGTTCCCACCACTCGCGCCGCACCATCATTGCACTGGGACGCACGCTTTTGTGCAGGACAAAGCTTTCTAAATCTAAGTTGGGCGTGTCTTCCCAAGGCATGACTGGGTAGATGTCTTTTCCGGTTTCATCAACCATCAACCAGCCGTTTTGTACCATCCCTAAAGTGGGGTCAGCTTCAAAACAAGCAATTTGTTTGGCGAGTTTTTCTGGCAGGAAAAAGTCGTCGGCATCCAGAAATGCTAAAAATTCGCCTTTGGCCATTTCGCAAGCGCGGTTTCGAGCTTTTGCTGCTCCTTGATTTTCTTGATATACGTACTGAATCACATCGCGGTACGGCTCTAAAGTTTGCCTCGTATTGTCTGTAGAACCATCATCTACGACGATAATTTCCCAGTTTTGGTAAGTTTGATTTACAGCGCTCTCCACAGCTCTAGTAATGTAGTGTTCGCAGTTGTATGCCGGGATAATTACGCTGACTCGCGGTGTTTTTGAGGTAGGTATGCTAGCCATTATTTTTTTCCATTCTGGTAAGTTTCTTAACGATTGAAAATCGATTGTAACTCCGTAAGTTTGAGCGATCGCACTCAGACGCTTCTGCCAATCGGTGACTGTTGGCCTTAGAGGATAAGGACTGTACTGGATAGATTTTTGGAAAAATTCAACCGCCTCTACTGGATAGTTACTATAGTACAATTGCCAAGCCATCCAAGTCAATGCTTCGTAAAAAGCCGGATTTTCTAACTCGCGGATGTGCTGCGGTAAATCTGGTTTGGCGAAAAATTGCTGTTTTAAGGTAATAAAAAGATTGGCTTGTTTGAGAGCTTTTTTTATTGATACATTTTGATCGTGCTGGCGGTAGGATACTGTCACTTGAGGCAGCCATGCTGCTTCGCAACCCAAGAGGGCTAAACGCAGAACTAAATCTGAATCGTCTACTGAATCAAATTCTGAATTAAATCCGCCTGCAAGTTCCAGCCACTGACGTGAAAACATCATGGCGCTGGGAAGTACGGGCATTTGTACTATCCAAGTTTCTAAGTTCAATTTTGGGAAATATTCCCAAGCTTTGATATCGGAAATTTTGTCGCCTTGCTGGTTGACAATGCGCCAGCCGCTGTTAACAATTCCTAAGGAGAGTTGCTGGCGAAATAGGGATATTTGTGCTGCTAATTTATCTGGCAAAAAGAAGTCATCTTGATCTAAAAAAGCGATGAATTCGCCTTTGGATTCCTGAATTCCTCGGTTGCGGGCTGCTGCTACTCCGGCATTTTCTTGATATACGTAGCGAATTCTGTCGAAATAAGGCTGCAATACCTGATGTGTCTCATCTGTCGAACCGTCGTCTACAACGATTATTTCTAAATCTGTAAAAGTTTGGCACAACACGCTTTCTACCGCTTGTACGATGTAGCGAGATCCGTTGTATGCTGCTATAATTACGCTGACTTGCGGTGTGCGTGTGGCTGCTGACATTGTTTACCTGGTTGTTCAGTAGAAGGAAGAGGGAAGAGGGAAGAGGGAAGAGGGAAAAAGATATACACAACAAGCTTAAGCGCGAGCCGTATTTTGAGTTTTATTAGGTGGGTTTACTTAACTGGTTGCTATCTTAGTTTAATCGAAATATGTGTTTGCTCGACTTGCGTACAAATTAACTTAAACAGTCCTCGACGCACTCCGACAAAGAAACCGGGTTTTTTCCCAAATTTGCGAATCACAGCGCGTCTTCTCAGCAAAAACCCGGTTTCTGGCAACCTGTGCGTAAGTCCTATTAAAGTTCGTTAGCGTAGCCCTCGATGACGATCGCATAAATGCCATCCAGGTACTCGGTATTTACAGTCAGGCTGATGTCGGTGCACGATCTGGAGGATATTAGAGAGGTTTTGCTCTACAATTACACAGGGAATTATTACTAAACAGGAACGTTAAAAGTGAATTCAGAAACAGCCGCGGTTGATTTGCAACAACAGGCAGAAATATATTTAGCTTTAGGGAAGTTGGATCGGACGATCGCACTTTGCCACCAAATTCTCGAATCCCACCCCGATTCCGCCGAGACTTGCAAAACCTTAGGAAAGGCGCTGCAAGCTCAGGGTAAGCTAGAAGACGCTCGGTATTGGTATAAAGTTGCGATCGCCCACAAACCGGATTTTGCCGAAGCTTTTGCTAACCTCGGCACCCTCTGCGCTAGTTTGCAACAATGGCAAGAAGCGATCGACTGTTACCAAAAAGCGATCGCCCTACAACCAGACTTTGCAGGATTTTACCGCAATTTGAGCCGGATATTTACCGAAGTCGGTCAACCTGAGCCAGCAGCCGACTGTTGGTATCAATCACTCAGCGTGGAACCGATCGACATACCGGAAGAATATCTAGATTTGGGCAATACTTTGTTGGCGCAAAACAAGCCACAAAAAGCTCTAGTTTGTTACCACCGCGCTATTTATTTAAACCCTAGTTGTTGTGAAGCTTACACCAAATTAGCCGAAGCTGCTAGCGCCCTAAAACAGTGGGACGAAGCTATTGTTAACTACCGCAAAGCTATCAAGCTGCAACCGGATATTTCGGAGTTTCATTACAAATTAGGCAATGTTTTGCAAGCCAATAAACTCTGGCGCCAAGCCGAAGCTGCCTACCGCGAAAGTATTGAGCTGAATCTGAATTCTTTTTGGTCTTACTACAATTTAGGCAGCGTTCTGCTCGAATTAGAACAATGGCAAGAAGCTATTATTGTCTACCGCACGGCTGTGGCAATTGACCCAAATTTTTCTTGGTCTTACTACAGCCTCGGTGAAGCTTACGGTAAATTAGAAAAATGGTCGGAGTCCGCCGCAGCATACCAGCAAGCTGTTGACTTAGATCCGAATTTTTCTGGTTCTTGTCACAAGTTGGGAGATGCGCTTTTTCAATTAGAAAACTGGTCGGAAGCTGCGACAGCTTACCAGCGGGCGATCGCTCTTAATTCAGATTTTTTTTGGTCTCATTATAATTTAGCATTAACTTTAGTTAAACTCCAGGATTGGTTGGCAGCAATCTTGGCATACCAGCGGGCGATCGAACTCAATCGAGACTTTTCTTGGGCTTACCACAATTTAGGAGAACCGCTGTTAAAAACCCAGCAGTGGAAAGCAGCAGCTACTGCTTATCAGCGCGCTATTGAACTCAACCCGAATTTTTCTTGGTCTTATTATAATTTAGGCGATGCTTTGACTGAGATCCACAACTGGAACGAAGCTGTTTCTGCTTACCTTTGTGCGCTGCAAATCGAACCGGATCTCCCCAACATTTACGCCAAGTTAGGCGATGCTCTCATCAAAAGAGTGCCGTCAGGTTTAGATCCGGCAACGAGTTACTATCACCACGAATTGCAGCCGCTGCACGCTCCTGAATTTTACTGCGAAACAGCCCAAAAGTTTGCCGAGAGCGATCGCCCCGACGCAGCTACAGTCTTGTACTTGATGGCGTTAGAAATTCGGCCGCAAGATGCCGCAATATCCGGGAAATTGGCGGAAATTTTGCAGAAAAAGGACTCTACGGGCGATCGCAGTATATTATCAGAGTTGGAGAATGACGATATTCGCGATCGCTACATTGCCCGAGTCGTCAAAAATCAGACTTTTGCAGAAGTCGGGGGATTGTGGGGTACCGTCAACGAAAAAGTATCTGTAGCAAGCAAATACGGTGCAGTTTCTCTGACAATGATTGATGTCACGCCCGAATCCGCACACATTTGGCAAGATTTTCGCGATCGCATGGCAAGTTTAAATATTGCTAATTATAATTGTATCAGTCAAGATATAACTCACATTCAGCTTGCAGAAATTGGCGAGCCTTACGATGTAGTCCACTGTGCAGGAGTTTTGTACCATCACCCCCACCCTTTGCAAATTTTAATGAGCTTGCGTCAAATAACAGGGCACTATTTAATCTTAACTTCAGCAATTACCCAAGAACTTATAGAAAACGAGCGGGGACGCTACGAAATTCCAGCTTCTGGGGTAATCTTCATTCCAGCTTTGGGCGAAGCCGAACGAGCTATCTTAACAGCTTACTGGCAGCAGTACACCTACGGCACACCAATTCTCGGAGTAATTGATAAAGCAGTTTTTGACATCAACGACTTTGGCCCTTGGTGGTGGCTGCCTACAGCTTCTGCTTTAGAATCTATGTGTAAAGTAGCTGGCTTTAAGGTTTTAGATAAAGGATTGACTTGGTACAACAACGCTCTGACTCTATTGCTGGGGGTTTAAAGATTGTTCATTCAGTTGATAGTTGACAGTTGACAGTTGACAGTTGACAGTTGACAGTTGACAGTTGACAGTTGACAGCTTGAGGGCGACCTCTACCTAGAAGGAAGAGGATTGGAGTAATGAATCGTCTAATTTTAATTTCTTCCAAAAGGGAGAGGATTTAAACCAATTCTTTCTGGTAAACGAACAATTCCAAAAAATCCGCACAAACAAATGATAGAAAATTCTATGTCTGAGATGATTCCTAGTTCTATTTCCCCAATATTCCTACTAGAACCCAGTCTGTTTTTAATTACGAAATAAAATATACGAACCGCACCCGAGGGTTAGGATTTTATTAATTACCGAAATCCTTGCTTTATTGCTTCTGACTTCTCTTCTACATATAGCGGTTCTCAAAAAAGTGAGGTATGCGCTATGCCCTATGCGCTATGCCCTATGCCCTATGCCCTATGCCCTATGCCCTATGCCCTATGCCCAGTCGTACCTCATCTTTCTCAGAAAAGCTATAACTAAGCCTTATTCCATCCGTTACATCTTGTGTTACATAATCCATTGCCGAACTTCCTTCTTCCTTTATATTGGGAAAACACTCAATGAACAATCAGCAACCAGAGACGCCATTAGGAAACATTTTAGTAGTAGACGATACGCCAGAAAATCTGCGCCTGTTGTCTACAATGTTGACTCATCGGGGGTACGCGCCCCGCTGCGTGATTAATGGGCAAATGGCTCTGAGAGCCTGCAATTCTAATCCGCCCGATTTGATTTTACTCGACATAATGATGCCGGAAATGAACGGCTACGAAGTGTGTCAGCATCTGAAATCTGAACCTAAAACTCGCGAAATTCCGGTAATTTTTATCAGCGCTAAAGATGAAGTTTTCGACAAAGTAAACGCATTTGCAGTAGGAGCAGTTGACTACATCAGCAAGCCATTTCAGTTTGAAGAAGTGCTCGCCCGCATCGAAAGTCACCTTACCCTGCGGAACTTACAAAAACAGCTAAAAGAACAAAATGTGCTGCTTCTAGAAGAAATCACCAGCCGTTTAGCCGTTGAAAAAACTCTTTACGAAAAAAACCAGATTTTGCAAGAAGAAATCAGGAACCGCCTCGCCGTTGAAAAAGCCTTGCAAGAGCAAAATTTGCTCCTCCAACAAGAGATATCGAACCGCAAGCGCGCTGAATCTGCCCTCTTAAAATCTAACCAAGAATTGGCGCGGTCGAATGCCGAACTAGAACAATTTGCTTATGTAGCTTCTCACGACTTGCAAGCGCCTTTAGCAACTATTGCCAGCTACGCTCAACTTTTAGAAAAACGCTACAAAGACCAACTCGACAGCCAAGCTATTAAGTTTATCACCAATATCGTTCAGGGCTGCACGAGAATGCAAACTTTAATTGACGATTTGCTCGAATATTCGCGAGTTGGTCGCAGTCAGAAACCCTTTGAATTGGCAGATTGCAATCATGTAGTCCAGCAAGCAATTGCCAACCTACAAGGGGCTATCCGCAACGCTCAAGCAGTTGTTACCTACAGTGAATTGCCAGAGGTAATGGGGGATATTTCTCAACTGGTACAGCTTTTTCAGAATTTACTCGGCAATGCAATTAAATATCGCCACGATGCACCGCCTACGGTTTATATTACCGCTTCCCAACATGAGGAAAACTGGTTGTTTTCTGTGTCGGATAATGGGATTGGGATTGCTCCACAGCATCAAGAACGCATCTTTCAAATTTTCCAGCGCTTGCACACTCAAAGAGAATATTCTGGGACAGGTATTGGTTTAGCAATTTGTCAAAAGATTGTGGAACGTCACGGTGGATCTATGTGGGTGGAGTCGGAACCGGGTCAAGGTTCAACTTTTCACTTTACTCTCCCTTAATCGAGACATCAAGCACGCACTTATAGCGGTTATCGGAAAGATGAGGTATTGACCAATTCATTAACAATTCCCCAATTCCGCAATCCCCGAATCCTCGAATCCTCGAATCTCCTAATCTCAAATCTCAAATCTCAAATCAAATTTGTACCTCATCTTTCGCTCGAAAGGCTATATAGCGGTTCTCAAAAAAGTGAAGTATTCCCGATGCCCTCTTTGCCCCATGCCCGATGCCCTATGCCCTATTCCCGATGCCCTATGCCCTATGCCCATGAGTACCTCATATTTTTGAGAAAGGCTATATCCAGAAGCTAGATGGCAGGAGAAGCTGAATTAAATCCTATATTTTCAGGGCGAAGCTTGAAGGTAGCAGTTAAATTGCAAGTTAGAATAAAACATATTTCGCGTTGACAGCCGAGTGAATTTGTGATATAATTATAACTCTTAAACACAAGTTTTGTAGCGTTCAGTCACACCGCAATCCGATCGCCGATGTATGTGTAGGTGCAATTCGATAACTCCCCCGGAAATAAAAGATAAAATCCAAGTTAGCTTGAGACAACTTTTAATTAATAAATATTATGAAAGCAGTTTTTAACTTAGCTGTACCTCCTACGTGCTTCAAGGTTCTGTTAGTAGAAGACCACCCTCAGGAAGCTGAGCTTATTGAAGATTTGCTGTCAGGAATTAGCGGTCGGCAGTATATATTGCTGACGAAAGTAGAGTGCCTCAGCGAAGCGCAGCAGCGATTGAATCAAGAAAGTTTTGACATAATTTTATTAGACCTTTCACTACCAGACAGTCAGGGCATCGAGACGGTGGCTCGGATACAAGAGTATGGGGTAAATGTGCCGATCGTAGTTTTGACTGCCCAAAACGACGAAGAGCTTGCCCTGCGGTTGATCTCGGTGGGCGTACAGGATTATTTAGTCAAAAGAAAAATCGACGGCGAACTGTTAATGCGATCGCTCCGTTACGCCATAGAACGCCAGAACAGTCAAGATGCTTTGCGAAAAAGCGAAGAAAAATATCGCTCGGTGGTGGAAAATTCCCTGATCGGAATTGCCATCGTCGCTCCAATTATTGACCCCGCAATTGCTGAAAATTGCAATTGGATTGAAGTTAACGACGCTCTGTGCGATTTGCTCTTATACGATCGCGACGAACTCGTGCACAAGCATTGCCTGGAGCTTACTCATCCAGAGGATTTTGAGGCCAATTTTGAAAAATTTTCTCAGATGTTAGCAGGTAAAACCGACGGTTACATCTCAGATAAAAGGTGGTTTAGAAAAGATGGCGAAATAGTTTACACGCGAGTTTCGCTGCGCTGCATCCGCGGCCTAGATGGATCTATTGACCGGATAATTGAAGTGGTGTTGGACGTGAGCGATCGCTACCGCTACGAAGCACAACTGAAAGCATCTGAAGAATTTTTAAACCACACTCTAAATGCGACCCCAGATCCAATTTTTGTCAAAGATGACCAGAACCGGTGGATGATATTAAATGATGCTTTTTGTCAGTTGATAGGGAAATCTCGACAAGAACTGATCGGCAAATCAGAATATGACTTTCTTCCAAAATCAGAAGCGGATGTTTTTTGCAGAAAAGATGAAGAATTATTGGCAAAAGATATCTGTTTGGAAACAGAAGATAAATTCACCGACACTGCGGGAAAAGAATGGATAATTTCTACCAAGAAAAGCGTTTTTAAAAGAGCTGATAACAGTAAAGTAATAGTTGGCACAATCAGAAATTTTACCGAATACAGACGGCAGCAAATAGCTCTGGAACAAAGCGAAGCTCGATTTCAAAAACTCGTAGCCAACCTGCCCGGAGTAATTTATCAATTCCGACTCTCAGCTAGCGGAGAAAAATATTTTCCTTACGTTTCTTCAGGCAGTCGGGAACTTTACGAATTAGAGCCAGAAGCAATAGAGCAAAATGCAGAATTGATTTTCAGCCGAATTCATGCAGACGATCGCTTAGATTTAGAAGCATCGATCGCAATTTCAGCCGCTATGCTGGAACCTTGGCGGCAGCAGTGGCGGCAGATTATGCCATCCGGAAAAGTTAAGTGGCTGCAAGGAGCATCCAGACCGGAAAGGCTCACCAATCAGAGCAAATCTGGGAGCAAAGGCGATATTCTCTGGGACGGTTTAGTGATGGATATCACTGAGTTAAAGCAGGCACAGACAGAGCGCGATCGCTTTTTTACTATATCCTTAGACTTGCTTTGTATTGCTGGTTTCGACGGCTATTTTAAACGATTAAACCCTGCTTGGTCAAATGCTCTGGGCTACAGCAGCGCCGAACTGCTCGCCAAACCATTAATCGAATTTATTCATCCAGACGATCGAGTAGCCACTCTAATCGAAGCGGAAAAGCTAATAAGTGGCACGCCCAGTATTTACTTTGAAAACCGCTATATTTGCCAAGACGGTTCTTACAAATGGTTGCTGTGGACGGCATCGCCTTTTAGCGAAGAAGGTTTGATTTATGCAGTGGCTCGCGATATTACTTCTCGCAAAAAAGCTGAGTCGGAACTTCAGCGACAAGCAGTCGCTATGGGCGCTGCTCATGACGGCATTGCTATTTTTAACGAGCGTAAAGAATGTATTTATTCAAACGACGCTTATCTTAAAATGTACGGCTTGGCTAGCGCTAGCGAACTGTATGGGAAGAAATGGAAAATGCTCTACAGCCGTGCTGAAATTCAATATCTTGAACGTGAAATAATCCCGGTGCTCCAGGAAAAAGGGTACTGCAATATAGAAGCGATCGGTCAGCGGCGCGACGGTACTAAGTTCCCTCAAGAATTGTCGCTGACAATGCTTGCAGGGGGCGAGATAATTTCGATCTTCCGCGATATCACCAAAAGAAAACAAGCAGAATCAGAACTGCAATCTAGCCAGCGCCGCTATCAAACTTTGGCAGAAGCATCGCCGGTTTGCATATTTCACAGTGATGCGTTTGGTAATTGTCTTTATGTGAATCAGCGGTGGAGCGAAATCACGGGATTAAATGCAGAATTAGCAGCCGAAACTGGCTGGATGAATGCCCTACATCCCGATGATGCGGATCGGGTGAAGAATGAATGGTATGGAGCAATTATTCACAAAATTCCTTTTAAATCAGAATACCGCTTTCTGCGTCCAGACGGTCGGGTAATTTGGGCGATCGGTCAGGCGATCGCCGAAATCGGAGACAAGCACGAAGTTAAAGGCTATATCGGCAGCATTACTGATATTAGCGATCGCAAACAAGCCGAATTAGACCTACTGCGGGTGACTCAAGCCGTAGAAAGCACCAGTGATGCGATCGGCATTGCTGACTTGACAGGGCGATCGATCTACCACAATCAAGCCTTTATTCAGCGGTACGGCTACACAGCAGAAGAACTGAACGCAGCGGGTGGAGCAACGGCAATTTATCCGCAAAATTCAGTGCTGCAAGAAATGTTTAAAACGATTCGTAAAGGCAAATCTTGGCAAGGCGAACTCAAAATCAAAACTAAAAGCAAGGAACTGGTAACAACCTTATTTCGCGCTGACTGTATTAAAGATGAAACTGATAATTTAATCGGGTTTGTGGGAGTAATTACCGACATCACAGACCGCAAACAAGCTGAGATGGCGCTGCTAAAGCAATTAAGGCGAGAACGCCTGGTAGTTGCCATGCTCGATCGCATTCGCTCTTCCCTCAATTTAGAAGAAGTTCTCACCGCTGCTGTCGATCAAGTGCGGCAATTATTGCAAACAGACCGCACAGTTATTTACCGCTTTAATCCCGACTGGAGCGGCACTGTAGTTGTCGAATCCGTGGCAAATAATCGAATTTCTCTCCGAGGTTTTAACAATCTTGACCCCTGTTTTAAAGATAAATTTGTTGCTATTTACCAGCAAGGCTGTATTCGAGCTATCGAAGATATTTATGGTGAAAATCTGAGCGAATGCTACATTAAAATTCTTGAAAATTTTGAAGTTAGAGCTAACTTAATAGTGCCAATTTTACAAGCACGAGAAAGCATTTACCCTGCCCAACCCACCGCAGAAAATCAACTTTGGGGACTGCTGATCGCCCACGATTGCAGCGGCCCCCGTGTCTGGGATTCCTCAGAAATAGAATCCCTGCGGCAATTGTGCGTGCAATTGGCGATCGCGATCCAGCAATCGACACTATTTGAACAAGCACAAACCGAAATAGCCGATCGCAAACAAGCAGAAGCAGCCCTAAAATTAGCTAAAGAAGCCGCCGAAACCGCCAACCGCGCCAAAAGCGAATTTCTCGCCAACATGAGCCACGAACTCCGCACGCCTTTAAACGGGGTTTTAGGTTACGCTCAAATCCTCAAAACCGACAGAGACTTAAGCTGCGATCAACAAGAAAGTCTCAGCAATATTCAACAGTGCGGTCAACACCTGCTGATGTTAATCAACGATGTTTTAGACCTTTCTAAAATCGAAGCTAGAAAAATGGAACTCTACCCGGAAGAGTTAAATTTTCTAAATTTTACGAAAAACATTGCGGATCTGTTTCAGATGCGGGCAGATCAAAAAGGAATTTGTTTCAATTACGAACAAGTATCGCCCCTGCCCACCTGCGTCCAAGTCGATCAAAAAAGATTGCGCCAAGTTCTGATAAATTTACTCAGCAATGCCGTTAAATTTACTAACAGCGGCGGAGTAACTTTCAAAGTCGGCTATGTCGGCACAGAGGCCTGGAGTCGCAGCCAAGGAGAAACATACGAATTCTCGCTTTTGAGTTCTGAACTCAAAGAAACTTATCTGCGCTTTTCCCACAATGCGATCGCAGCTAAACACGCTTTAAAAATCCGATTTCAAGTCGAGGATACCGGGACAGGAATAGACAAAAGCAAGTTAGAAGAAATATTTTTGCCGTTCCACCAAGTAGGAGGCAATACCTTTGTTGAAGGTACGGGTCTCGGACTCTCGATCAGCCAGAAATTAGCTAAACTGATGGGCAGCAAAATTCGCGTCAACAGCACTTTCGGAAAAGGCAGCACTTTCTGGCTAGATTTAGAATTGCCCGCAGCCAAACGCTACTTAGAGGTGTCTCCTTTGCGGGAAAAACGCTGGCTGGTCGGTTTTGTGGGCAATAAGCGGAAAGTGCTAATCGTGGACGACAATCAACTAAATCGCGATTTGTTGTGCAGGATGCTGGGGCGTTTGGGATTTGAAGTTGCAGAGGCACAAAATGGTCAAGAATGCCTCTACAAAGCAGTCAAATTTCAACCTGATGTGATTTTAATGGACTTGCAAATGCCTGTAATGGATGGCTTAGAAACTACAAGGAGACTGCGGCAGTTGCCGGAATTAAAAGATGTCGTGTTAATCGCTTTGTCAGCTAGCGTTTTCGAGTCGGCGCAGCAAGAGAGCATCCTTGCAGGGTGCGATGATTTTCTTCCCAAGCCGATCGAAGCAAATCACTTTTTGGAACAGTTGCGCGTGCATTTGGGACTAGAATGGATTTACGAGGAATCTCCGGAAAACCAAAATTGTAAAACTCCCAGTTTGTCACCAGCATCTGATTTTCCTGCTTATGCTGCTCTGTTACCTGCGGCTTCTGAGTCGGTAGCAAAAATTGTGAAACTTGCGGCTATGGGCGACATTGAAGAAATTTTTGAGGAGAGTGCTAAGCTGGAAAGTTTGGAACCAAAATTAGTGCCGTTTGCCACGAAGCTCCGCCAACTTGCTAAGGGATTTCAGCTCAAACAAATTCGGAATATTTTACAGCAGTATATCGATGGTTAGTAGTTATTAGTTATTGGTTATTAGTTATTGGTTATTAGTTATTGGTTGTCAGATCCAATCCCTCCGCTACGCTGGGCCCAATCCCTCCGCTTCGCTTCGCCCAATGCGTAACTCATGTTAGTGAGAAAGGCTATATAATATTCTGTTGTTTCACTGTAACAGCCAACCAAATAAATCTCCTACTGTCAGTTGCAATTCCCTGGCAAAAGATGGCACGGGCAATAACTGTTCCGGTTCGTCAAACACCTCGGTTGATTGAGCCGGCCGATATACAAAAACCGATCGCTCTTCTGGATCGATTAACCAACCCATTTGAGTTCCGTGTTTGAGAGAATGTAAAATATTTTTAGTAACTTTAGTTTGGCTTTGGTCAGGGGAGAGGATTTCAATTGTCCAATCCGGGGCGATCGCAAACACATTTGCCACACCGCCATTTTCGTTACGGGGAATGCGCTCCCAAGTGAATACAGTCACGTCGGGAACGATCGCGCGACCGCCAAAAACACACCGCAGTTCGGGAAATGCTCGCGCCACCTTTTGAGGTTTGAGAGCAGCATTAGCAGCACTTGTCAACTCGCCTTGAATTACACTATGTTCTCCTTGAGGCATGGGTTTTTGAATGATTTTACCGTCAATGTACTCGCTGGCTGGTTTGGTTTCTGACAACTTCAGAAACTCTTCGAGTGTCAAAGATTTTGGCAGGGTTTGTAGCATCCGATTTTACCTCTAAAATAGGAGTTTCATCCGCTATTTTACCAAAAAGTGCCCGACTCGCGCGGGTCTACTTACTTCATTTTTTCTGCTATATAGTAGTTCTCAAAAAAGTGACGTATGCCCAATGCCCTGTTTGGCCGATGCCCTGTTTGCCCGATGATAATATGAGAGACAGTTTTTTGAGAGATTTGGGATTGAAAATACTTTGCCTCAGTAACGGCCACGGAGAAGATGCGATCGCCCTTCGCATCTTGCGAGAACTGCAACAGCACCCGCATCCCCCAGAAATAGCCGTGTTTCCGCTAGTGGGCGAAGGGCAAGCTTTCGCTCAACTAGAAAACGCCTGCATCATCGGCCCGGTGCAGCGGATGCCTTCGGGTGGCTTTATCTACATGGACGGAAGGGAATTTTTGCGCGATGTCAAAGGCGGGTTGCTTCAGTTGACCCTAGCTCAGTTTAAAGCTATCCGCGCTTGGGTGCGATCGCCACAACAGTCTGGAAATCACAAGCCAGCAATCTTAGCTTGCGGAGATATTGTACCGCTGCTGTTTGCTTGGCTGGGCGCCGCGCCCTATGCCTTTGTCGGCACGGCCAAGTCGGAGTATCACGTGCGGGACGAGCAGGGGCCTCTGGCTGGCAAATCCCGCCCGTGGGCTTGGAAGATTTGGTCGCGATCGGTTTATTTCCCTTGGGAGCGCTGGTTGATGACTAGAAAGCTCTGTAAAGCCGTTTTTGTCCGGGACGCCCTCACCGCCGAGACTTTAGAAAAGCTGGGAATTCCCGCCTACAATCTCGGCAATCCCATGATGGACGGACTCGAACCGGAAAACCCCGCCCGTTTTTACGGCCCTGATGCAGAGTTTCGGGAAATGGAGCGATCGCTCGTCATCACCTTACTGCCCGGTTCCCGAGCGCCGGAAGCCTATGCTAATTGGCTGCTAATAGTAGAGGCTGTAGCCGGAATTTTGTCTCTGTTTGGCGATCGCAAATTGTTATTTTTCGGAGCTATTTCTCCCGAGTTAAACTTAGAAGCTTTGCGACCTAGTTTAGAATTTTTCGGCTGGCGTCAAGACGGCGAAACTAAAACCCAGCGGCGAGAAGGCAGTATTTTGCGACCTCCTGTTTCTAGCGCTCAAGAAATTAGGAAAGAATCTCCTAATTTGCTATTGCCCTTGACTTTTGTGCAAAGAAAAGCCACGATGATTTTAACTCAGCAAAGTTTTAACGATTGTTTGTACCAAGCCGATTTAGCGATCGCAATGGCCGGAACCGCTACAGAACAATTTGTCGGTTTAGGAAAACCGGCGATCGCCATTCCCGGAAGCGGCCCGCAATTTACTCCCGCTTTTGCCGAAGCTCAAAGTCGCCTCTTAGGCCCCTCATTAATTTTAGTCAAACATCCCGCCGAAGTTGCCGGCACCATCCAGTCTTTGCTTCGCGATCCCGACAGGTTGCAGCTAATCGCTGAAAATGGCTGGCGCCGCATGGGAGAAGGCGGTGCATCAGCCAGAATTGCCGAGTGTTTAATTCAACGGTTCGGCGAATCCAACAATTCTTAATTGTCTGGAATACACTAGGAATACAACAATATTGTCTCCCTACTCAATATCTTTAATTGCACTTTATTGAAAAAATATTGTTCGCTAATTACTAACTTCCGTCGTTCGTAGTGAGGACTTCAGTCCTCCGATTGGATGCGGACTCGCAGGGAGCATCTCATTTTGGTAAAAAGCATTTTTTCTTTGAGTGCGAGCTTAAGAGCTCGCGAGTATAATACCCGCGAGCTCTTAAGCTCGCACTACAAATGCAAAACTGAGATGCTCCGGGAGCATCGGGAGCATCTCAGTTTTGTAAAAAGCATTTTTTTTATTGTAGTGCGAGCTTAAGAGCTCGCGTATTGTACAATACGCGAGCTCTTAAGCTCGCACTGTTGTAAATGCAAAACTGAGATGCTCCCAGCGTACCTACCAATACTGCACTCGCAGACAATTTCAATTCGCCGTTTCTTCCGAAGATAAAACCCAGAAATCAGCCTAAGAAATTTTAAAATCCGACTTCACCAACACACCCGGTTCTCGCTGCATAGGAAGCACATCTAAAGTATCTAATTGCGCGCAATATTTTAAATCTTCAATCACACCCAAACCCAGGAGGCGCTGGCCGTGACTGGCTTTTTCCAACAATTCATGCAGCCGATCTTGCCAGTGCAGATAAAGAGCGATCGCCCCAAACACTTCATCGTTACCAGCAAAATCGATCGCAGGAATACCGCTTTCTGCTAAAAGACTTTGGGCGATCGCACCAGCACACACCGTATCCTCCAACGAATAACTCCCTTCCCAACCAGAACCCACAATCCAAATACTTTCCGGCTTTTTGCTTAACAGAAACTGCACCACAGATTTGCGGTTGTTCAAAGCCGCCGTCAACACCGTAGCAGCATCTTGCACTCGTTGCAGAGCCCGAGTACCGTTAGTTGTGCTGATAAAAATTCGCTTTCCAGTCACCTTTTCTGGCGGGCAGTCCAGCGGCGAATTCCCCATGTCAAAACCGTCAACTTTCGCGCCACCGCGCTCTCCGGCGCGAATCCGCTTGTCTCCAGGCCATTTTTCGCTCTCGGCCATCAGCTTATCTAAGTCGCTGAAAACTTGCACAGCTTCCGCCCCATTATTCAAGGCCGTCGCCATCGTCGTAGTCGCCCGCAGTACATCAACTGCGATCGCGCAAGCCGGCATCTTGTCTGCTGGCGTAAGTTCCGGGGTATGGTAAATAAAAAGCTTCACTTTTGGGGCTACCTGCAATAAATCCTCATACGTAATAATAATAGAATTTGTACCCTGAGCGTAGTCGAAGGGCTTTCTTCCTTCTTCCTTCTTCCTTCACCGAATAGCCGGGTTTGAAGCCCTTACTCATGAAGGCAGATTGTGATAAAAACGGAGTTTAAATCTCCGTTCTTATCAATTCGCTGTCAACTGTCAACTGTCAACTGTCAACTGTTTAACCATATGTCAAAACAGCTCAATTCAAATCCCGCCCCCGCAGCCATTACCGCTCCCCTTGGACTTTTGGTAGGTTTCACCTATCCTTTTCGAGCTTTCACGCTGATTTTGCAAACTCCCAAGCTGTGGACTTATGTATTAATTCCCGTCGTCCTAAATTTTTTAATTGGTATCGGTCTTTATTTAAGCTTGCTATTTCCTAGTTTGGCAGGCATAGACGTTTTAGTTGCCGATTTGTCAGTCAAATTTAATGATTTAATTGCGAGTTTGCCAGCTTGGCTGAGCTTTCTTGGCGTCTTAACAATCGGTTTCGGCTGGCTGCTGCGCGTACTTTTGGTTTCAGGACTTTTGTTAATAATCGGGTTTTTATTAGTCCAGTTTGGCGTGATTTTAGGTTCGCCCTGGTACGGCAAATTATCCGAACAATTGGAACTTCTGCGGAACGGTCAATTGCCTGCAGAAGCACCAATGAACTTGGCGAGTATTTTTCGGGATCTACAAATGGCGATCGGCTTTGAAATCCGAAAACTACAACTTTTGTTCAGCATCGGGATACCGCTCCTGCTGCTGAATTTTCTCCCCGGCCCCGGCTCTATTCTTAGCAGTTTAGGAGGCGTAGCTTTGGGCGCGACTATTGTCTGTTTGGACTTTTTAAATGCACCTTTGGAGCGTCGGAAGCTACCTTTTCAGGATAAATTTGAGATAATTCGGGCGAGTTTGCCGGCTAGCGGGAGTTTTGGTTTGGTTTGTTTGGGTTTGGTGAGCATTCCCCTGTTGAATCTGTTGGCGATTCCGCTGTGCGTGACGGCGGGGACTTTGTTTTTTTGCGATCGCATTTGGCCCGCCCGCTTCGCCACAGAAGAAACCAACAGCCCGACCGAATCTAACATAACAACTTAGGATCGCAAATTAAATAATTTACACTCTTGAAAGTGGGATGGGCGTCCCGCCCGTCCTTTCTGGACGGGCGGGACGCCCATCCCACAAGAACAATAAAGATTGTAAGTTATTTAATTCTCATTCCTTAAAAACTAGCGAGATGCTTCTACTTTCTGCCGAATGCCTTCTACCTTCCGCTGACTCTGGGAGTTAGAACTCAGAAACGGGCTTAAAAAAATCCAACTAACGAAAAAGAAGGAAGCTGTAAATAGCTGGACAATATCGATCGCGGACAGATATCCGTCAGACAATAGTGCAATACTTCTATCTGTCAGCCCGAATATCCAAGACAGAATCCCAAACAGCCAAATGCCTTTTTGGAGCATTGGCAAAAATGCTGAAACTTCGGAGTTTTGCTGCTTGTTCATTGATTTAGCCCTTGTTTGCGAAGAATCTGGTTAACCGAGCACCCCAAGGGCTTAAGGATTTTTGGTCTCCTCGGATTCCCTTTGTTATCTATATGTTAAGAAATGTTTCCCAATATTGCAATTTGCCCCTGGAGGTATTTGCACATCTATCTCAGGAGGTAGTCGCAGCGTGAAAAATAGGTAAACTTTGCTACACTTTTGCAGGAAGCGCGATCGACCTCTCACCACGAGTCCGCTCTTGGCATTAGTGCCACTCCTTGATATAGTGAGTGATAACTTTTTCGATTTTCGATTTTCGCTTTTTGCATAGAAAATCAAAAAGTTGGAAATGACTTACTATGTATGGGTTTAAAGCTTGCCAACAGTTGCATTATTTTAGGAAAATGGTGTCACAACTTAGGTAAAAAACTCTGAGACGCAGAAACTGGGTTTTTTCACAAAAATCCCACCAGACAACGCGAGGGATATCGGTTGAAAAACCGATGAAAAACCAAAGTAATCAACCCGCTGTCCGTTAGACTTATCAAAGACCGAAATCAAAAGAATATGTTATTTAACAGTATTGAATTTCTAGTATTTTTTGCAATTGTTTTCACCATATATTATTTCCCTCCCTTACAAAAACTGCAAGTTCCCATCCTCATAATTGCCAGCTTCATATTTTACAGTTGGAACGCTCCCGCACTGCTGTCAATCCTGCTCCTCTCAATTGCGATCAACGCTACAGCCAGCTTTCAAATTGCCAGAATTTCAGACAAGAAACAGCGTTTTTTTTGGGCCTTATTAGGAGTAGTTCTGAATGTATTAATTTTGAGCTTGTTTAAATACGCCGGTTTGCTCACTAACTTTGTTGCAGATGTTTTTAATATTGCTCGAACCGAAGGCAGTATTGCTTATTTATTCTTAAAATTACCTCTGCCAATCGGTATTTCTTTCTACACCTTTGAAGGCATAAGTTTAGTGGTAGATGTACTGAGTCAAAAAGATAAAAGCGAAAGCGAAACAGAATCCCACGCTTACGTATCACCCAAATTTAGCCAACACCTGCTCAATACTTCATTTTTTATTAGCTTTTTTCCCAATTTACTCTCAGGCCCTATTTTAAAATCCAAGACATTCTATCCCCAGATTGAGCCTAAATATTTAAAAGACATTTCTTTCAATTTCATTTTTAGATCGCTCACAGTCGGCTACTTCCTAAAAATGGTCGTCGCCGACAACTTAAAAGACTATACCTTCTGGATCAGCTTTCCCTACTACCAAGGATTTGGAACTATTACCAACCTGACGCTGCTGTTCGGCTACTCAATCCAAATCTTTGCCGATTTTGCCGGTTACTCCTTAATTGCGATCGGTTTAGCAGCGGCTTTGGGCTACGCAATTCCCGACAACTTCAACTTTCCCTACATCTCCCGTTCCCTCTCCGAATTCTGGAGAAGGTGGCACATTTCCCTATCAACTTGGCTCAGAGATTATCTATACTTTCCCCTAGGAGGAAACCGTAAAGGAAAAATCAGAACTTATCTTAACTTAATGACAGTAATGACTTTAGGCGGATTGTGGCACGGTGCTGCTTGGAGTTATGCAGTTTGGGGCATTTATCACGGATTTGGTTTAGCAGTAGAACGCTTTTTTGGGTTCGACAAATCCAAAAATAAATCCCCAGAACCCAATTCAGCAGAAACCAAACCAATCTGGCAGCAATTATTATTTGACAGCGTTAGCGTTGTAGGAATTTTCTCTTTTGTTTCCTTCGGATGGCTGCTTTTCAAACTCCCACGATTTGAAGAAGCAGTTGACTTCGTAGTTACTTTAGTTCGCAACTATAAAGTCAAGCCTGGTTGGACTCACATTATTCCGACGCTAACTTTTTCCCTACCAGTAGTAATTTATCACATTCCTCATTTTCCCACTTGGCAAAATCTGATGAAACATGATTCACTTAAAAAAAATCAAAAATTCTGGAGTATTTATCAAGATGTAGCTTTAGGAATTATGCTAGCAATGATATTCCTCAACAGTGGCAGCTCGAAACAATTTATTTATTTCCAATTCTAGAAGGTGTTCAATGTTTATAAAATACAAGTTGCGATCTATTCTGCGCCCGGTACTAATTTTCCTGTTTGTAATAAGTTTTTATCAAGTTCTCGTCAGTGGCGGAGTGTTGCCAGCTTCTGACGGAGTTAGCCTGATTCAAAATAATATTGTCAAAGCTCAAAGGTATGTATATGATGATTCCGATCTGAAAATTGTCATGGTGGGTAGTTCTCTATCTGCCAACCTTCATGTTACAGACATTGGAAAGGGCGTAAAGAGCATAGCTTTGGGGGGAGGATCGAGCCAGACGGGTTTAGAAATAGTTAAAAAAAGTAATAGCAACCCTCCGATTATTTTGGTAGAAATTAACGATACTATTAGTCGCACAATAGATAGGGATTTAGTTGAATCTTTGTACAATCCTGTTTTTTATTGGATGCGCCAGTATTTGCCAATACTGAGAGAAGAATATCGTCCAGTTAGTATTTTTATACATTCGTTAAAAAAACGCTCTAAACAAAATCAAAAAGCAACAAAAGAGGCACTAGATAGCGGAGAGGCTCGCAATCTTACTCCGGAATTATCGCAAAAAGCTATCCAAACAACAGTTGACATTCAAAGCCAACCTTTGTCTAAAAAAGATGCAGAAGATATCAAAAAAGAAGCTGCTGTAATTAGAGCTCAAATCGCTGAAATCAATAAAAATAGCGGGGCAAAAATAATTTTATTTGACATTCCTCAAGAGTCGCGAGTTGACGCTGCAATCAGGAGAAAACAAGTCCGAGAATTGACTAAAAAGCTGTTTCCGTCCGATCGCTTTGAGTGGTTGCCCCCCCCGCCCCCGCGAGAATGGCGCACCAATGACGGCATTCACTTGATCCGCAGCGATGCTAGGGATTTTGCCAAGTTTTTGAGTCATAAATTGTTGGGCTAGTCAGGGCGGGGACTCTTGGCATGGCCCCTCCAAAGGAAAGGTTGTCATTCTATTTGAAGTATGTCATACTACAAATGTCTGTGATGTCAGCTTAAAAATCGTAAGGTTTGCAGCCAGGACTTCAGTCCTCAAAGCCCTAAAAGCCACACGAGAAAGAGTTTGACGATCGCCCTGCAACCATACTCGACGTGACTTCAGCATCAATAATTTAGAACTATGGCACGATTAAATCAGATTATCGCGATCGAGAAAGGCATCAAAAGCTGATCGATCCAAGAACTAGCAGAAGCCCAAAAAGCCCTCCAGAAGCCCGCCGTGCTTTCGGGAATCTCCCGCACGTACCGCCCCAAAGACGAAGAAGGCGAACAACTGCCGCCCGAGTCCAAAAAAGTCGAAGTCAAAGCCGAAGAGATTATCCGCAAAACAACAGAAGTTTTGACCAAACTCTTCGACGTAACCGCAACCAAAGACTGGACAAATTGCAGAGCCCGTGCCGACGTAACTGTAGACGGAAACGTGCTTTTGAGCCAAGTGCCAGTCAGCTATTTACTATTCATTGAAAAGCAACTGTCAGAGTTGCAAGCATTTATCAAAAAACTTCCTGTTTTAGATGCTTCCGAGACTTGGAACTTCGATGCTTCGGCGGACTGTTGGGCAACAGAACCGGTGCAAACTCTCAAGACTTTTAAAACTCCCCGCAATCACGTTAAAGCTGAAGCTACGGAACACCATCCGGCTCAAGTGGATGTCTATTACGAAGATATTACGATCGGCTACTGGCGCACTGTCAAGTTTTCTGGAGCTTTACCAGCGCAGCGGATCAATGAGTTGCTGCAAAGGGTGGAAATATTGCAGAAAGCTGTGATGTTTTCCCGCGAAGAAGCTAACAATTCTGAAGTTGAAGAACAGAGAGTAGGAGAGCGAATTTTTCAATTTATTTTCCGCTAATAGCTTGCTTTTTTGATAGTTATGGTTTAAGATATAAACAGAGTACAAGTTCAATCTCAAACTTCAACTTAAACCGTACAACTGTGACAGTACAGGTTCGACTCCTGTCCCTTCAACCTAATAATGAGGGGTAGCCCAAATTGGCAGAGGCAGCGTTGCGTACAAATTCAATAGCAAGTTATTACTCTAAACTCAGCATTCACCGCCGATCGCCAAAACGAATGTCAGGAACAATCAGGTCATCGAGGTTGCTGGTTCAATTCCAGCCTCCCCAACCAAACACTGGGGAGTAGCTCAATCGGTAGAGCGCGATGATATTAATCTTAAATCCTTGACTTAAATGTGGTAGCGTGTAAAATGGCCGGTAATAGAAACCCAGTAGTAAGGTCAGAACTACTGGGTTTCGCGCTAATAATTGAATCAATCCGTTAAATCCGTCAGTCCAGGACGCATCAAGACAGATGAGTTACTGTATCAATCCTCAATGCGAACAACGGGAAAATACTGCTGCTACTCAAAATTGTCAGGCTTGTGGCACGGCTTTACTAATTGCCGATCGCTATCGTATCATCAAGCCAGTGCGATCGCCCAATCCCGCACGCCCCACAGACATCTTTGAAGTCCAAGATTGGGGAACCGGGGACAATGAATGGGGAACACTCAAGGTGTTAAAAGTCTTGAAACATACACACAATCCCGATTTACTTCGTTTGTTTCAACAAGAAGCGCGGGCATTAATTTGGCTAGCGGGAAAGGGAAGAGTTCCCCAAGTCGAACCAGACGGTTATTTCCAGCTTAAATTCCCCCATAACTCGCAGCAATTGTCTTGTTTGGTGATGGAAAAAATTATTGGCGAAAACTTGGCAGAATTTCTAACTAAACATCAGTACATTTCTCAAACATTAGCTGTTGATTGGCTGCAACAAATGCTCTATATTTTGGAGGCAATTCACAAATATCATTTAGTGCATCGGGATATTAAGCCATCCAACCTGATGCTTGCAGCCGATGGGAAATTGAGATTAATTGACTTTGGGGCTGCAACAGAAGCAGGGATTGATACAACGCCTGTAGGTTCTGCTGGATACTCTGCGCCCGAACAAATTGCAGGTAAAGCTGAAGTGCGATCCTCTTCGAGGGCTTCGCTAACGGACTTTTTCGCTTTGGGCCGTACTTTTGTACATTTATTAACGGGTTTGCAGCCGATCGACTTTCCCGTCAATGTAAAAACTGGTAAAATAAATTGGAGAAATCAAGCTGTAGGCGTTGACGAGTTGTTCGTAAGCTTGATCGACCAATTGATGGAACCGCTACCCGAAAACCGACCTGAAAATACCCAAGTTATTTTAGAAAAACTCAAAAATATTAACCTTTTGATTACCGACGCAGAACCGAAGTAACAATCACCGTGATCGTGGCACTAGCAATCAGAGTAAAAGCAAGCTGCACAACCCATTGAGTCGCTTGCTGGTAGTTGGAAAATCGATCGTTGAACTTCTCGACATCAGTCGCTAGGTTGTCAACACGAGTTGATAGGTGGTCAACACGGGTTGATAGGCTGTCTAATTTTTCGATTACATCTGTCAGTGTTGGTTCGGTGGATGGTGTGTCAATCATCTCTGGTTTCTCAACTCAATAATTCTATGATACCAGATCGGAATTGCCGAGCGTAAAAAATAGTAAGGTGCGCCCCATCTACAATCTGCAAATTTCATCGAACATTTCATAGTGACGCACCCTACAAGTTGATACAACACAGTATAGTCTTTCGATTACCTGCACAGAACCAATGCCCAATTCCCAATGCCCAATTCCCAATGCCCAATTCCCAATTCCCAATTCCCAATTCCCAATTCCCAATTCCCAATTCTCAATGCCCAATGCCCAATTCCCAATTCCCAATTCCCAATTCCCAATTCCCAATTCCCAATTCCCAATTCCCAATTCCCAATTCCCAATTCCCAATTCCCAATTCCCAGTTTTCACCGCCTTTTTCAAATAAATTCTCGCCTTATCCACCTGCTTTTCCCCGATCAAATGCCGTCCCCAGCGCTGATAGGCGATCGCCTGCCACTGTCGCACCTCCCGATCTTCGGGCATCCGCTGGGCCAAACCCTCAATTAGGGCGATCGCCCGCGGGAACCTCTGATATTTCAGCAACTGTTGCAGTTCAAAATAAGCATCTTTTTTTAACTTGTCTTCCGCCGCCGACAGATCCTGCTTATCTTCAGTGGGTTGCTGTTTCCGAGTCACCTTAACTGCTTGCGGTTGAGCTTTCACCGCCTCCGCTGGCGCTGTCGGAGTCGGCGGTACAGTTGAATTGGCAACTTTCGATTCCGCAACATCGGCGGGTGCAATATTCACCAGGAACTTATAAGCCTCAGTAATAGCAATAAACTTATTCTTAGCCTGTTCGTTTCCCGGATTCACATCCGGGTGATACTGTCTGGCTAACTTTCGATAAGAGGCCTTAACTTGCGATAAACTCGCACCAGATCTTAGCCCTAACTGTCGGTAATAATCTGCAATATCCATTTAGCATGAATCAAGTTTTCTAATACCATTAAATATGGCAGAATCCTTAAATGTAAAGATTCTGCCAAAATTTACCGCGAACTATGGTAGTGCGAGGGTTGCCCGCACTACTACACTATCAAAACCACTTACCAGAAAGAATTGGTTTAAAGCCTCTCCCTTAAGCGGGAGAAATTAAAACAAGACTATTCATTACTCAAATCCTCGGACTTGCAGGTCAACTGTCAACTGTCAACTGTCAACTGTCAAGGACGATCTTCTACCACTTTGTCGATCAAGCCGTATTCCTTGGCTTCCTCGGCGGACATGAAATAGTCGCGATCCATGTCTTTCTCGATTTTCTCGATCGGCTTTCCGGTATTTTTAGCATAGATACCGTTGAGTTGGTGGCGCAAGCGCAGAATCTCCTTCGCCTCAATCTGAATATCCGTTGCTTGTCCCCGCGCGCCCCCAGAAGGCTGGTGAATCATGATCCGCGAGTGAGGCAAAGCCAACCGTTTCCCCTTCGTACCAGCAGCCAGCAGGAAAGAACCCATCGAAGCAGCCAAGCCCACACAAATCGTCACCACGTCGGATTTAATGTGCTGCATGGTATCAAAAATAGCCATGCCTGCCGACACCATCCCCCCGGGGGAATTGATGTACAAAATAATATCTTTGCCCGAATCTTCCGAATCGAGATACAGCATCACCGCGATGATTTGATTGGCAATTTCATCGTCAATGTCCTTGCCCAAGAAAATAATCCGTTCCCGGTAAAGGCGATCGTAGATATTAATCCACTGAGTATCATAACCACCCGGCATTTTGTAGGGAACTTTTGGCACACCTATAGGCATAATTCGGAACTCCGTTTAGTTGGTAATTGGTAATTGGGAATTGGGAATTGGGAATTGGGAATCGGTAATTGGGAATCGGTAATTGGGAATTGTTAGTCATAAAAAAACTATTGAATAACTAATTCAGGGTAGAAACTACTAGCCATTAACCCTTAATTTTTACTCATGCCACATTCCCCATTCCCCATTCCCCATTCCCCATTCCCCATTCCCAGTTATACGACGGCCGCAGAAAGGGCTTTCGGCAATTCTTCCGAACTTTCAAGAACGCGATCGATCAAACCGTATTCTTTCGCTTCATAGGGCGTCAGGTACAGCAACCGATCCATATCTTTAGTAATTTTGTCGATCGGTTGGCCAGTACAGCTTGCAAAAATATCGAGCATCGTCGCCTTATTTGCCAGCACTTCCTTCGCCCGAATTTGAATGTCGCTGGCTTGACCTCGCGTGTAAGCCTTGGGTTGGTGCAATACAATCGAAGCGTGGGGCAAACTCGCCCGAAAGCCCTTTGTACCAGCCGCTAACAGCATCGCAGCCATGCCCATTGCCGAACCGAGACAAATAGTCTGCACGGGCGGCTTAATGTACCTGATCGTGTCGCAGATAGCGAAGGCTTCGGTTTCAAAGCCGACGGGTTCGCCACTGTAACCAGAAGTGCCGGTCGAGTTGATATAGATTTTGATCGGCTTATCCGGGTCTTCGTACTGCAAGAACAGCAGTTCAGCGATAATCAGTTCTGTTACCGCAGGCACCAGAGGCATACCCAGATAAACGATCCGCTCCTTCAGCAACAGGGAAGGTAAATCGGGAGGGGGAGTTCGAGAGTTGCCCTCTCCGTAGTATTGCGATTGCACGGCTTTAATGGGTGTGTTCATGTTTGTTTTTGCCTGGGGACACCCACCATACTTCGGCTACGGCTCGCTTGAGCTAAGTCGAAGGGCTCAGCACAAGTATCTGTACTCAGCTTGGTGGGACGAAGAAAGGAGGGCAGAGTGTGTGCCTTTCCTCAAAAGAATGGGGTTGTTGACAACCGAAATGTTGCCTGAACTCATGGAGTTATTCTTAAAGAAATAGTAACGCAATCTTTAGGTATCCCGCATGAAAGTTAGTTTGCTCCCGGTCTTGAACGACCCCAACCTTGATGCTGCTGCGCCATCAACCCAGCGCCAGCTAGCCGTTTCAGTGTCGGCGACGGCAAGCGCGATCGACTCCAGCGTACCTTTAAACCTGTGCCTGATTCTCGATCACAGCGGCTCGATGGGCGGACGCCCCTTGGAAACCGTCAAACAAGCCGCCGGACGGTTGCTGGACAGGTTAAAACCTGGGGATCGCTTTTGTGCGGTGGCTTTCGATCACAAAGCCAAAGTTCTCGTCCCCAATCAAGTTGTGGGAGATCCCGCCAGCATTAAACGGCAAATCGAGCAATTGCGCCCCGCTGGCGGCACAGCAATTGATGAAGGGATTAAGTTAGGTATTGAAGAGTTGGGGAAAGGCAAAAAAGAAGCAATATCTCAGGCGTTTCTGCTGACTGACGGCGAAAACGAACACGGCGACAATAACCGCTGTTTGAAGTTGGCGAAACTGGCCGCTGAGTACAACATGACTTTAAATTCTCTGGGATTTGGGGATAACTGGAACCAGGATATTTTGGAAAAGATTGCTGATGCTGGCGGCGGTGCTCTGGCTCATATTCAGCGGCCGGAAGATGCGGTTGATGAGTTTGGCAAGTTGTTTACTCGCATCCAAGGTGTAGGTTTGACTAATGCTTATTTGCTATTTTCGCTGATGCCAAAAGTGCGGTTAGCCGAACTAAAACCGATCGCGCAAGTTGCCCCGGATACAATCGAATTACCGGTGCAGCAGGATGGCGATCGCTTTATGGTGCGTTTGGGAGATTTAATGAAGGATGTAGAGCGAGTAGTTTTGGCTAATATTTATATTGGACAGTTGCCGGAAGGTACGCAGGCGATCGGGCAATTGCAAATTCGCTACGACGATCCGAGTGTCGGCGAAGGTTTGCTCTCCGATCCAGTTGCAATTTCTACTAATGTTCTGAAAGTTTATCAGCCAGCACTTAACCCGATGGTGCAGCAGCACATTTTAGCTTTGGCTAAGTACCGCCAAACTCAACTCGCAGAAACTAGGTTACAACAGGGCGATCGCGCTGGTGCGGCCACGATGCTACAAACGGCTGCTAAAACTGCTCTGCAAATGGGCGATAAAAGTGCCGCAACTGTGCTGCAAACCTCTGCTACTCGTTTGCAGTCTGGTGCAGAATTGACGGAAGCCGATCGCAAGAAAACCCGTATTGCTTCTAAAACTGTATTGAAGTAATATTATTTTCGCTTAATTGCGATCGGCAGCATTGTTCGTAGTAAGGAATGCAAGTCCTAATTTACTAAAAGCCTTAGAGAGGACTAAAGTCCTTACTACGAACCGGTTTATAATGTTTGTACCACCTATCGAGAGTGCTTGTATGAGCCAGACAATATCTGATAAAGTACGCTGGACTACCGCCGATTTAGAACTCTTACCCGATAACGGCGATCGTTATGAACTTATTGATGGAGAGTTATTTGTGACTAGAGCACCGCATTGGGGTCATCAACAGACTTGTGGCAGATTTTTCTCTGTGCTTGATACTTGGTCGATGTCTGCTGGTTTAGGACGAGCAGCAATCAATCCAGGGCTGATTTTCACAGAGGCCGATAACGTCATTCCTGATGTAGTTTGGGCGAGCAATGAACGCTTGGCCCTCTTGCTAGACGAAGCCGGACATTTAACTGGTGCTCCTGAGTTAGTTGTTGAAGTATTATCTGCTGGTACAGATAATGAAAGAAGGGATAGAGATTTGAAACTCCGACTTTATTCAGTGCGGGGAGTACAAGAATACTGGATTGCTAATTGGCGGTTGCAGCAAATAGAGGTTTATCGCAGGGAACAAGCAAGTTTAAGATTAGTTGCTACGCTGTTGAGAAACGATCAACTTACTTCACCTTTGTTACCTGGTTTTAGTTGCTCTGTAGCTCAGGTTTTTGCTTAGACTTATGAAATATTTGTACAGAGCGATCGCACTTTGCGGATTTGTTACCGTTTTGGGTGGCATATCCCCTGCCATTTCTATTCAACCCTCACCAATACTCATCGTTCAAAATTCGGCTGAAGACTTATTTAACAGCGGTTTAGCCAAGTCAGAGGCTGGAGATATCCCAGGGGCGATCGCCGATTACACCGCAGCCATCCGCCTCAACCCCAACTACGCCAAAGCTTACAACAAACGCGGCATCATTCACGGCCGCTATCTCAAGGACTATCCAGCAGCCAAAGCCGACTTCGATCGCGCCATTGAAATTAACCCGAAGTATGCCGATGCTTACTACAACCGTGCGAAAGTCCGCTATTTATTAAAAGACAAACCGGGCGCGATCGCTGACTATCAAAAAGCCGCCGATTTTTATCAAAAAGACGGCAAGACAGAAGATTATCAAGATGCAATAAAACACCTGCACAGGCTGCTATTATAAATGTTTTGGGAAACAGGGTATAATATAACCACAGCTTTAAAATTTTCAAATTATGACCTTAAGCAAAAGTTACAACTACGCCTCCCATGAAGACTATTTAGAAGGGGAAAAATTTAGCCCGATCAAACACGAATACAGACAAGGAGAAATCTACGCAATGGCGGGAGCAAGCGATGCCCATGAAACAATTTGCATCAACCTCGTCAACTTGCTCACAAGTCACGTTAGAGGTAGAGGTTGCCGCATCTACGCAGGAAACATGAAAGCCAGAATAGAAGAGGCAGATGTATTTTACTATCCCGACATCATGGTTACTTGCGATGAAAGAGATAGAAGCCTTCAATACTTCAAACGCTACCCGCGCTTAATCGTAGAAGTTTTATCTCCCACAACAGCAGCATTCGATCGCGGAAATAAATTTGCCGACTACCGCACCGTAGAAACTTTGCAAGAATACGTAGTGATTAATCAAGAAAGAATCGGTGTAGAATGTTATCGGCGCAATGCAGAAGGGCGCTGGGAACTTTACCCTTACGGTGTTGGCGAAGAAGTTCGCTTGGCTAGCGTAGACTTTCAATGCCCGATCGCACAAATTTATGAAGATGTTTTAGAAATCGGTTAAAATAGTCGATCGCACAAACACCAAACATTCATCTGCGTCCATCTGCGGTTGAACACTCCAAATTCACCCCGTCAAAAAATGTCTGCAACTTCCACCGTCACCGTCAGCGTACCCGCCACAACTGCCAACCTCGGCCCAGGTTTTGACTGCATCGGCGCCGCTTTAAGCCTCTACAACTCCTTCCAATTCTCTCTCCTCGAACCCCCAGCAACCGAGAAATTGCAAATTACAGTTACGGGTGCGGAAGCAGCCAAAGTCAAGACAGACGACAGCAATCTCGCTTACCAAGCCTTTGTCAAGTTATACGAATACCTCCGTCAATCCCCCCCACCAGTGGCGATACATATAGATATGCAAGTACCGCTGGCGAGGGGTTTGGGGAGCTCCGCTACCGCTATTGTCGGCGGGTTAGTTGGTGCAAATGAATTAGCTGGAAAGCCTTTGAGTCAGGTTGATGTGATGCAATTGGCGATCGAACTTGAAGGACATCCCGACAACGTTGTCCCCGCTTTACTGGGAGGATGTCGCCTCGCTGCTAGCAATACACCCCCCCAACCCCCCCTTAGTAAGGGGGGGCTAAGAGAACAACTCCCCCTTAGCGAAGCGGGGCTAAGAGAATCACCCCCCCTTAGCAAGGGGGGGCAGGGGGGGGGTTCCTGGCAAATTTGCGACATTCCGTGGCATCCCGATCTCGTGCCCGTGGTAGCCATTCCCGATTTTGAACTTTCCACAGCCGAAGCGCGACGAGTTTTGCCCGCAGATTACAGCAGGGCTGATGCGATTTTTAATGCCGCGCACCTGGGTTTGTTGGTGCGGGCTTTGGCTACGGGCGATCGCAATTGGCTGCGTTGCGCCCTCCAAGACAAGATTCACCAGCCTTACCGGCGATCGCTGATTCAGGGATATGAAGCTGTGCAAAAAGCTGCGTTGAATGCAGGGGCTTATGGAATGGTGATTAGCGGTGCGGGGCCGACGCTTTTGGCTTTAACGGATGTTACTAATGTTGATGCGGTTGTGAGGGAAATGGCGGCTGCTTGGATGGAATTTGGGGTGAAGGCTGATGTGCGGGCGATCGCGATCGATAGCCAAGGATCGCAAATCTCGACTTCAATAAGTTAGTTTGACAAAAATCTATTGTGCGATATCGAAAGAATTTTATTACTTCCTTTGGTTCAAAGAGCGATTTTTTGCGGGTATAGATCCGCTTCACGCAGTTTTTTTCAAGCCTACATTCCAAACTCTTTACTGTCACGAGCTGTTGTTTCGTATTTCGATCGCCAACCGTATCATAAACTTTTTAGCGATCGGGCGATCGAACTACCAACTGAAAATCAGTAGTTTCAGGATGCAAAGTAGAAACTATATGGACGGCAGCCAGACTAGTAACATATTTAGAAAAAGTCACAGGAATTAAATTGAGTGGTTCCCAAATATCTAGGATGCTACATAAAAAAAATACGTTTACATTTGGGCTAAATATAGTTTAGAGGACAAACAAAATCCCCTTGAAAGAGAAATATTTAAACAGAAGCTATCAGAGTATTTAAGAATAACTAAACAAACGCCAGAGCTTTTACAGGTATGGTTTTGGGATGAGAGTGGATTTAGTTGGCGAGTGATAAGAAGAAAAAATCGGGGCAAAAAAAGTAGTCAAAAAAAATTACAGATCAAAGGAGAAGAGGCAGAGTAAATATTATGGGTGGGTTGAGATATCATGACAAAAAAAGGTTAAATTTTGTGATAAAAAGCGAAAGAATATATAGCACATCGACTGTTTAAGTCAGTAGAAGAATTGTCGGAATTGCTACATAGATTATTAAATGAAGGAGAAATGGTTATTAAATGGGATCGAAAAATCAAAAATAAAGGCAATGCTATTTTATCCGGTTTAGCTGCGTAGCAGCTTATCACTAATTATTTTTCACTTCCTCCCAGCCTTTGATTGCTCCAGTAATAAATGCCCCTGCTGGATTATCGATAGCTTTTTCAAGCGCTGCTAGACTACCTTCTTTAACAGCATTGATAATTTTTTGTTTCATTGGTGGGTTACTCTCAATGTGTTTAACCACTTCCGTTGCCACTACCATATCTCTTGCTGGTATATCGCTAGGATAACTTGTTTCTAGCTGTTTGAGTAATGCTTGAATTTCCATTGCTGCTTGTACTAAGCTTTGGGGCTTTCCTGCGGCGTAGTAATTTCCCTGAATGTAACTACCTTGAATATTTCGGTTGAAATTACCGCCACCTGTGTTAACAGTCCAATTTTCATTGTTACTCATCTTATCTCCTTCGTTGTGATAAATTTCTACATTCAATCTAGGAAATTGACTCTGAGAAAATGAATGATCGGGATTGTCTTTTGTAGTTTTTTTGGGTTCTAGCCTCTCTTTATAAATTTTATCCAAAAAGGTAATTGCAGTCAAACGAACGTCTGGACTAGCATCTATCACAGCGACTATACCGAGGATCAGAATTATAAAATTGTTTTCTGATTGATACATAGACCCTCTTAGAAGAGTTACAGGGAGCGGATTTTGACTGCCACATCTATCCCTTTTTTGTCAAACTGAAGTGAAACATCGATCTTGCGTTGGATGTATCCTTGCAAAATCGTTGATTTTTCCTATAATGACAAAAGAGGAATATGTAACAATCCGTTCGATGGCCCATTGTTCTAGCAAAACTCTTGACTTCCGGAAAATTTTTCAGTTCATAATCTGAAACCCTTGATTTTCCGTTTTACATTGGGATCAATACGCGGCTTGAGGGTAGTACGCACCTAAAAAGTATGAGATTTAAAGCGTTTGAGGGACTTCTTCACCATCTTGAGAGGGCTGGGGATGGAGACTTGCAAAGATCACCTTAGTTATCGTAGTAAAGTTCTCCTAATCCAATTACAGCTTTGATACGAACGGCAGGGTCTTCATTCTCCAAGTCTTGCAATAACTCGATTAACTCTGGTTCTTTGGGAGGTTGATCTTGCCAGAGCTGGTTGATAAATTCTTTAATCCTTTTATTCTCGCTATTAAGGAAAATGTTCAAATGTTTGTTAGCTTCGTCTTCTTGGAAATTAAGAATCACTCCCGACTCTTTCATAAGTGTGGCAATGCTGAGGTTAATTTGACTTAATGGAACTGTTACATTGGATTGTTGAGCTATCTGTGCTTCACGAATACGGTTGAAGATTGTAGCAATTTTCGGTTCCATAACAGTATTAATTCTCCATAGTTTGACTAATAGTATTTACTTAAAAAACTATCTGTATCCGGTCTTTTCTCAAAGCAATTTTCTGTCGCATATCTGTAAATGAGCTCTAATTCCAACTTTAATTAGAGCCACAGCGCCACATCTTTCAGATGCGATCGCTCTCATAAGCTTGACAAAAAATACATTTTATGGTATAAACCCTCGATCGCCCTGGCCAAAAATTTTTTGTGTTTTTTTTGTAAAAGGCCTTAACAATTCTTAATTCAGCTAAATATAATGTGATTATGTGCCGCATAGGTATAAATCTCCACGATCGAACAAACAAGCAATACATTTCCCTGGTTGAGCGCCATCATTCTGCTCCCCATGCTGGCCTCCCTAGCAATTCCCCTCCTACCCCAGGGCTGTTTCATTCTTTGTAGGGGCAGCCCCCCCGTGGCTGCCCCGATAGCTGAAACACCCATTCGATCGTTGGTGGTGGGGTAGGCACGGGGCACTACCTACAAAATCCACATTTTTGCTGAGACAGAATCGTGTCTATCTGCGTAAATTTTTTGACTTTGCTTCAACAATTAATACACTTGTTTGCTACCTAATGGTATGTTGAATTCATTTATAATGTCTTCCTATCGGCGGTCGATCGGGTAAAATAGAATTAATTATCTCGCAATCCTGTTTCTTGTAAAAGTTCCTTTGCCCAAACCCGATTTTCTTCTAACAGGGACGGTACGGGATCTCGATCGTAATCGATCCGATAATCATAGCCGGCGCGATCGTAAATACCTGCGAACAATTCCGGTAAGTTAACAATAGGTTCTACATCCTCTTCGCGCAAGGGAAGCGGCAATACAGGTAGAGAATCGCGAAGATTAAAAGCATAAAGTTCGGCAAAAGGACGGCTATCGCTACGACTGACTAAAACTCGATAATCGCTTTGAATGGCACTGTCAAGTATCGGCATAGGTTCCCATTTTCGTAGCAAGTCGATTTCCACTAAATGGGTTAAGCTACCTAAAATACTCTGGCGTTTTTTTAGATAAGTAATTCGACCATCTCCACTGCGTTTGTTGACAGGAGAAAGGATTTCAATTGCCGTGACAACTTGTTTAGTTGCCATTTCTCGCACTTCCAGGTAAGTTTGTTTGATTTTTTCAGGAATAGGCACTTTGACCGTAGTAGGAAGCGCGATCGATACAGTAGCAACTGAACGGGTAGGAACATCGGGGGTATTAGATTGACGTTTAATCGCTACATTGGGGATACCAACTAAAAGCGAGTCGCCGTTACTGTCATTTGGATCGGTAATTTCATAGATGCGTTTGTCGATCGCGACTTCATATTTAGGGCTAATTTGAGGCATGATATAGCCTTTCTCAGAAATATGAGGTATGCCGAGGTATGCTGTAACCCTTACCGTGTCAAGCTTTTCATGGCAAAATTGGTCCGCGAACCTTTTAGAGAAAGGCTATAGTATCAGCGATCGCGACAATTAATCGATTGTGAGTTTCCTGCCAGAAATCAGGGTGTTCTAAGTAGGGGTCCATTCCTGGAAAGGGTGAGGGCATAGGACAGCATTCCAATGTATTGATTTTAAAATCATTTTAGCAGTGGGTTCGATTGACTGACCTCCATTAAATCCTTTATAGAATCCGTTGCCGAACTTCCTTCTGCTATACACCAAACCTAAATCGAGAAACCAACACTTTCTCGCTCTGCGCCAAGAGCGTCCTCTGCGCTAAATCAAAAATTTAGTGATTTTGAATACAATTCCCGACTCAACAGTCGATCGCACCCCTCAATTTTCCGTGGGGATCTAAAGTTCCCCTAAAGTTCCATGCCCGATCGCAAAACCCTCCCTAAAATAGAAGTTGCAGGACTATCGGTCTCATCGCCGATTCAGGAACACCTGAAAAATCCCAAACTAGCGAGCCACAAGACAGGGAGAACATCAAAATCATGGTAAACGCGCCGACAGGGGAAGCCCGCCTAGGCCAAACCGAGCAGGTACAAGCCTTAGACCGCGATTGCACGACTCTATCCCGTCACGTACTCCAGCAACTCCACAGCTTTAGTGCAGATGCTCAGGATCTGAGTGCGCTAATGAGTCGCATCGGGCTCGCGGCCAAGCTGATCGCAAGGCGACTCAGCAGAGCCGGGTTAATGGAAGATGCTTTAGGGTTTACAGGGGCTGTAAACGTGCAGGGAGAATCTGTCAAAAAGATGGATATCTATGCTAATGAAGTGTTTATCTCCGTATTCCAGCAAAGTGGACTTGTCTGCCGCTTGGCTTCCGAGGAAATGGAAAAACCCTATTACATTCCTGAAAATTGTCCGATCGGGCGTTACAGTCTGCTCTACGATCCCATAGACGGTTCTTCCAATCTTGACATCAATCTCAATGTCGGCTCCATATTCAGCATCCGCAAGCAAGAAGGGGATGATGCAGACGGTTCTGCTGCCGATTTGCTCCAACACGGGCACAAACAAATCGCAGCGGGCTACGTGCTCTACGGCCCTAGTACCATGCTGGTTTATTCGATCGGGCAAGGCGTTCATTCATTTACCCTCGACCCCAGTTTAGGCGAGTTTATTCTATCAACCGAAAACATCAAGATTCCAGATAACGGCCCGATCTACAGTGTCAATGAAGGTAGCTTTTGGCAGTGGGAAGAATCTTATCGGGATTACATTCGCTACGTACATCGAAATCAAGGCTACACTGCTCGGTACGGCGGGGCTTTGGTGGGAGATTTTCACCGGATTTTATTTCAGGGAGGCGTGTTTTTGTATCCCGGAACCGTGAAAAACCCCGATGGCAAATTGCGTTTACTCTACGAGTCTGCTCCTTTGGCGTTTTTGATGGAGCAAGCCGGAGGGCGCGCTAGTACGGGTATTCAAGACATCTTGGACGTGGTGCCGACTAAAATTCACGAGCGCACGCCTTTGATTATTGGCAGTAAAGAAAATGTAGCGTTGGTTGAGTCTTTTATTAAAGAGCGATCGCGCAATCCCATAACACTTGAGGAGTGAAGTTAGTTGACAGTTGACAGTTGACAGTTGACAGTTGACAGTTGACAGTTGTCAATTGATAGTTGTTAGTTGTTAGTTATTAGACCGAAGTTGGAAGATAGTAAGAGGAAAAAAGGAAGAAGGAAGAAAGTTTTCACTGCCCATTACCAATTACCCATTACCCATTACCAATTATCCAAGTTTAGGAGTTAAATCAATGACGGACCAGACAAAGAATCACCTGTTAGAAATCAAAGAAATTGGCCAGAGCATCTGGATGGACAATTTGACTCGCAATCTGATCGAGTCCGGCGAACTCAAGCAGATGATTGAAAGTCGGGGACTGCGGGGGATCACATCTAATCCGGCGATTTTCGAGAAGGCGATCGCGGGTAATGTGATTTACGATGCTGATATTGAAGCGGGCATCCGGGCTGGTAAATCTGTACTCGAAATTTACGAATCTCTGGTATTTGCAGATATCCGCAATGCTTGTGACATCTTCGCCCCAGTTTACGCAGAGTCCAAGGGTTTGGACGGTTACATCAGTATCGAAGTGCCACCGACGATCGCGAATGACACAGAAAGTACAATTAGCGAAGCCTTGCGCTATTATCAGGCGATCGGCAAACCAAATGTGATGATCAAGATTCCGGGAACTGCTCAAGGATTGCCGGCAGTGGAACGAGTCATCAGCGAGGGGATTAACGTTAACGTGACTTTGCTGTTCTCTGTTGACAGCTACGTCGAAACTTTCTGGGCGTACATTCGCGGTTTGGAAGCGCGGGCAGCTAAGGGTTTGGATGTGAGCAACATCGCTTCTGTTGCCAGTTTCTTCTTGAGCCGGATCGACATCAATATTGACGGCAAGATTGACGAGAAACTCAAAAACGTCACAGATATTTCCACCAAAGCCAAACTGGAAGCAGTGAAGGGGAAAATTGCGATCGCCAATGCCAAGGTAGCTTACCAGAAGTATAAAGAGATCGTCGCGAGCGATCGTTGGCAAGCATTAGCAGCAAAGGGAGCCGAAGTGCAGCGTTTGCTGTGGGCTTCCACCAGCACCAAAAACCCCAACTACAGCGATGTGATGTATGTGGATGAGCTAATCGGCCCCGACACGGTTAACACTTTGCCGCCGAACACCGTGGAAGCTTGTTTCGATCACTGCGATGTCGCGCCCCGGATTGAGAATAACGTTGCAGAAGCTTACAGCCTGATCGAAAGTCTCAAAGATCCCGACATCGACATCAACTTGGACAAAGTGATGGAAGACTTGCTCCTGGACGGGATCGAGAAATTCGTCAGCCCCTTCCAATCCCTGATGGATTCCTTGGAAGAGAAAGTTAAGAGGCTCGCACCCGTATAGTTCGCCGATTTGGTATCGGTAAGGGCAGAAACTCTCAGGAGTCTGAACACATAATCGTTTTGGCTCCTGAATCCTGATTAAATGCTCGTCCCCAATTATTGACGCGACTGAGATTATGGAAAATTTGTGTACGAACGTACACAATTCCCTTGTCAAAGAATATTTTGTGTACGAACGTACACAATTCCCTTGTCAAAGAATATCAAGTCCGCAAATTCCTGATTTTTCATACCTGACTGCTAAAGAAGTGTTATGTTAACTCCCCATACCATTCAACAAAGCGAGGAAGTCAACGCCCAACTGGATATCGCTGAACGGGCGAGGCTTCAACAACTCGAATCGATCGTAGAACAAGGACTTCATACTTTTTACGAAGTTGGCAAAGCCCTTGAGGAAATTCGGGAACAAAAACTGTACCGGGAAACCCACAAGAATTTTGAGGCTTATTGCCACGAAAAGTGGGGAATCACGAAACGAAGAGCTTATCAGTTCATTGACGCGGCTGAGATTATGGAAAATTTGTGTACGAACGTACACAATTCCCTTGTTAAAGAATATCAAATCCGCCCATTAAAGGGATTGCCCCCCGAGGTACAGCTAGAAATTTGGCAAGAAGCAGTAGAGTCATCGCCCAACGGGATTCCTACTGGTGCAGCAGTTCAGCGTTTGGTTGAACAGCGATTTCCATCGCTAGGAAGCGGGCGAACTCCCAAGGATACTGCTTCAGAATTGGAAAAATTGCGATCGGACAATCAACGCCTCAGACAGCAAATCCGAGAGCAAAACAGAGAGAGGGATCGGCGTGCTGCTGCTGTGGCGTTGGAAATGGAGCAACTTCGAGCCGAAAACAGGCAGCTAAAAGCTGAACTGCGACAACGAGATAAAGATTGGGAAGTTCGACTAGCTGCTGAAAGGGTTAAAATCCGGGCGGAAGTTATAGCGGAACTCAGAGAGGAAATCCGGGCGGAAGTCAAAGCCGAATATGAAGGGCAGATCAACTCTCTGACCCAGCAATTAGCAGAAATGACGGCAAATTATCATGCTGTACTGGCAAGATTAACAGCACTAGAACAAGGAAAATAAATGGTAACGATACTTGAAAATCCACTGCGGGTTGGTTTGCGAAAAGAACGGATGCCGGAACCGCAAATTCTGGTGATATTTGGAGCTTCCGGCGATCTCACCCAGCGCAAACTGGTACCAGCAATTTATCAGATGAAGCTCGATCGGCGTTTACCACCAGAAACTACCGTGGTGGGAGTCGCCCGTCGCCCTTGGAGTCACGATTACTTCCGAGAACAAATGCGGGAAGGCATCGAAGAATTTGGCGGCGGTATTAGCAATGAGGAATTGTGGCAAGATTTCGCCAAAGGTTTGTACTACTGTCCCGGCGACATTGATAACCCCGAAAGCTATCAAAAACTCAAAGCTTTCTTAGCCGAACTCGATGAAGAAAGGAGAACCCGCGGCAATCACATCTTTTATCTGTCCGTTTCTCCGAACTTTTTCCCAGAAGCAATTCGGCAACTGGGCGCAGCTCAAATGCTTGCCGATCCAATAAAACATCGCTTGGTAATTGAAAAACCCTTCGGCCGCGACTTGAGTTCGGCAAAAGCTCTCAACCGTGTGGTGCAGCAGGTTTGCCAAGAACAGCAAGTTTACCGGATCGACCACTATTTGGGTAAAGAAACGGTTCAAAATTTGATGGTGTTCCGGTTTGCGAACGCGATTTTTGAACCGCTGTGGAACAGGCAATTTGTGGATCACGTACAAATTACGGTTGCAGAAACTGTGGGCGTAGAAGACCGGGCCGGTTACTACGAATCCTCTGGGGCGTTGCGGGATATGCTGCAAAACCACTTGATGCAGATTTTCTGTCTGACGGCGATGGAACCGCCAAACTCCCTCGATGCTGACAGCATCCGCACCGAAAAGATGAAAGTTCTGCAAGCAACTCGCTTGGCGGATTTGAATAACTTAGAGTTTTCCGCGATTCGCGGTCAATATTCCGCAGGGTGGATGAAAGGCAAACCCGTGCCGGGTTATCACGAAGAACCGGGGGTTGCTCCCAACTCGACAACGCCGACTTTTGTGGCGATGAAGTTTATGATTGACAACTGGCGATGGCAGGGAGTGCCTTTCTACCTGCGGACTGGTAAGCGGTTGCCGAAAAAAGTTAGCGAAATTGCAATTCAGTTTCGGGAAGTGCCGCTGTTAATTTTTCAGTCGGCGGCCCAACAAACTACTCCTAACGTTTTGACGATGCGGGTGCATCCCAATGAGGGGATTTCGCTGAGGTTTGAGGCGAAAATGCCGGGGCCAGATTTGCGGACGCGGACGGTGGATATGGATTTTAGTTATGGTGCTTCGTTTGGGGTGACATCTTCGGATGCTTACGATCGCCTGTTGATTGATTGTATGCTGGGCGACCAAACTTTGTTTACCCGTTCTGATGAAGTGGAAGAAGCTTGGCGGGTGGTAACTCCGGCGCTGATGGCTTGGGAATCTTCCAACGACCAAAGTTTGGTTCCTAAATATGAAGCTGGTACTTGGGAACCGGCAGAAGCAGAATTAATGATTAACAGAGACGGCCGCAAGTGGCGACGACTTTAAAAGTCAATTGTCAGTTGTCAGTTGTCAGTTGTCAGTTGTCAGTTGTTAGTTGTTAGTTGTTAGTTGTTAGTTGTCATTAGGTAAGAGTTGCTAACTTAAGAATCATCAAGGACTAATTTAGTAATCCTAATGTTCGGGAACTCTTGCGTGATAGCAGTTGTGACCAATGACCAATGACCAATGACCAATGACCAATGACCAATGACCAATGTCCGATGCCCGATGCCCGATGCCCGATGCCCAATGACCAATAACCAATAACCAATAACCAATAACCAATAAGAAAGGAGAAAAAACCGATGACGATGACACCGATGAAAGCTCCGCCTCTGGTTTCGCTGCAAAACCCTAAAGATGTGTCGATCGACCAGATAGAGGCAGAACTGAGTAAAATCTGGGAAAGTTACAGAGAATCAGGATCGAAGGGCGATTTTCCGATCGCGACTAGGGCAGCAACTTTTACTTTTGTCGTGTACGAACCGGAAGAAACCCAGCAATTATTGGCGGATCTGGGATTTTATGACGGGCCTGTCGATGGTATTAGCGGGCCGATGACGGCATCTAGCATCAGGGCTGCTCAAAAAGCTTACGGAATGCCGAGAAGTGGCAAACCTAGCGCTGAATTGCTGGCGATGTTGCGCGAAGAAGTGGCTCGCAAAAATGCCAAGGGAGAGCTTTTGGGTTCGAGTGGCTTGGGTTCCGGGGGTTCGGGGGTGGCTGATGCGATCGTAGCTGCGAATCCCTGCCGGATTATTGCTCTGTGCCCGACGGCGGGAGAAGATACGGGCGTGCAGGCTCAAGTGGCTGCTTACTGTCCGGTGCACAAGCGCGGCAGCGGCAATCTGATCTGCTGCGAGTATATTACGCTGCGGGGTACGGAAGCTGCTCTGGAACGGGTGAGCGCGATCGTGACAGCGCTGACGATCGCGGATTTGCCGACTTTGTTATGGTGGAAAGCGAATCCCGATGCCGATCGAGGTTTGTTCCAGCGGCTGGCGGCAACTAGCAGTTCTGTGATTATCGACTCTAGCAGTTTTGCCGAGTCTGAAGCGGAATTGCTGTTGATGCAAAGTCTGATCGAGGAAGGAATTCCGATCGCGGATTTGAATTGGCGCAGGCTGGCGGCGTGGCAGGAGTTGGCTGCCGAGGCCTTCGATCCGCCGGAACGTAGGGCGGCAATTCGGGAGATCGATCGAGTGACGATCGATTACGAACAAGGCAATTCTACTCAAGCGCTGATGTATTTGGGCTGGCTGGCGAGCCGGCTTCAGTGGCGTCCGGTTGCTTTCAAGCAAGAAGAGGGCGATTACCAAATTAAGCGCATTAAATTCGCAGGTGCGGACGAACGGGTTGTAGAAGCCGAGTTAGCTGCGATTCCGATTGCCGATACGGGCGATGTCCCCGGCGATTTAATTGCTCTGCGTTTAAATTCTACGAACGAGAAAGCGGCCTGCGGTACGGTTCTGTGTTCGGAAACGGGGGGCTGTATGCGGATGGAAATGAAGGGAGGCGCTCAAACCGATCGATTTAACCAGGTGACTCCTCTGTTCGATCAGGTGACGGAACAGTTGCTGGGCCAGCACTTGCAGAGTTGGGGCCGGGATATGCTGTACGAGGAAAGTTTGGCGGTGACGGCTCAAATGCTGAAGTTGGCTAAGAGGTAAAGAGAAGTTCGGCAACGGATGCAAGTAACGGATGTAACGGATGTAACGGATAGAATAAGGAAGAAGGAATTGAGTTAATATAAAGTAGAGCAGGCAATGTCTGCTCTACTTTATATTCTTCTTTCTTTCTTCGCGTTCTTCGTGTCTTCGCGGTTCGTTAAAGCATTATTTAATAGATGAGAGAGCTACACTCATAACTTTATCAACTATCTGTTTTCAGTATTTATTGTAACTAACTAGAACTATGGCTTTAGTAATTGCTGGCGAACGAAGCGGGGCAGGAAAGACTACTGTAACGATCGCCCTTTTAGCTTATTTAATCCGCCGCGGCTTGAACGTGCAATCTTTTAAGGTCGGCCCTGACTACATTGACCCGATGTTTCATGCTTTTGTGACTGGCCGCCCCTGTCGGAATTTAGACCCGGTTTTAACGTCTGAATCTTATGTAAAAAAGTGTTTTTCCCGCCACATTCAAGATGTCGATTGTGCTTTGGTTGAAGGGGTAATGGGTTTATTTGATGGGGTTTCTCCAAAGAAGGAAGAAGGAAGAAGGAAGAGGGAAGAGGGAAGAGAGAAGAGGGAAGAAGAACAAAATTATCCTATTTCCTTTGCTTCTACGGCTCATGTTGCTTATTTGTTGAATTTGCCGATATTGTTTGTGATAGATTGCAGCCGGCTTTCTGGTTCTGTGGCTGCGATCGCCCACGGTTTTCGTTCTTTTAACCCAAATCTTAAGTTCGCGGGTTTGGTGCTCAATCGGGTGGCGAGCGATCGACATTTGGATCTGCTGACAGATGCTCTGGAACCGCTCAATTTACCGATTTTAGGAGTTTTGCGTAGGGATGAGGCTGTGACGATTCCCGATCGGCATTTGGGTTTGATTCCGGCCGAGGAGTTGCCGCATCTTCACGGTGCGATCGATAAATTGGCTGATTTGGCTGCTGTTAGTTTTGACTGGGAGCAACTTTTACCTTTATTGGCTGCAACTCCTCATGGGGGGGGTGAGGGGTCTGAGCAACTTTTGGGTAGATACAGTCTCCCTTACTCAATTGTAACTAAAAAAGATGATGTTGTCAACTGTTTGGAAAAAAAGTTTTCGGTGAGGATTGCAGTTGCGCGCGATCGGGCTTTTAATTTTTACTATCAGGACAATCTTGATTTGCTGGAAGAGTTGGGCGCCGAGTTGGTATTTTGGAGTCCGTTGGATGACTCGGTTTTTCCTGAGAATGTGCAGGGGTTGTATTTTGGCGGTGGTTTTCCCGAAGTGTTTGCTGGGGAATTAAGCGGTAATGTTTTAATTCGGGATGCTGTCAGAAGTGCGATTTTTTCGGGAATGCCGACTTATGCGGAGTGCGGCGGTTTGATGTACTTGTGCGATTCGATTGTAGACTTCGACGGGAATTCTTGGCAAGGAGTGGGAGTTTTGCCGGCTGTGGCTGCGATGGGAAAGCGTTTGACTCTGGGATATCGAGAAGCTGTGGCGGTGGGAGATAGTTTGGTGTTAACTGCGGGGGATGTGGTTTGGGGACATGAGTTTCATCGATCGCATTTAACAGTGGAACCAACTAATCCAATTTATCACAGTTGGAGGTACGGCAAACGGGGAGAAGTTGAGGCGGTTGCTGAAGGTTGGGGGGTTTATGGGGTGCACGCTGCTTATTTGCATTTGCACTGGGGTGCGAACCCTGATATTGCGGTTCGTTTTTTGCAGCAGTGTTCTAATTTTGATTGTAAGGGTGTTTTGGGCGATCGAGTGAATTAGATTTTTTTAACCGCAGAGGGCGCAGAGGGCGCAGAGAAGAGAGATAGAGGAGTATTTGTATTATGTTTTTGATGAAATGAGGAGGAGGTGTTGGGATTTATGAGTACATCAGTTTCAACTAAGCAGTTGTTGGCGAAATGGGTGACGCCGGAGAATTTTCGGAGTTACGGTCAAGTTATTTCTGCGAGTTTTGATGGCAAGTCTTTTGATGATGAGGATGCTAAGTTAAATTTGCAAAATGGCATTCCTAGATTTTACATTATGCGGTTGCACGAGAAGGGTCGCAAGTTTGGTAAAATTACGCGGCACGTTGAATGTACTCAGTGTTTGGGTTCTCTGGATGGGAAGGATTGGTTGATGGCGGTTGCACCTCCTGGGGATAGCAATCGACCTAGTTTACACGATATTGCTGCTTTTCGGATTCCGGGTGATTGTTTTATTAAGTTAGAAGTCGGGACTTGGCACGCGGGGCCTTATTTTGATGCGGATTTTGTGGATTTTTATAATCTGGAGTTGAGGGATACTAATGTGGTTGACCATTTTAGCTTTGATTTGGTGAAGCATCACAATCTGGAGTTTGAGATTGTCTGATTTTGGTGATTTGTCGTTGCGCTTTCTTCCTGGTGATTATTTTTCGTTATGGGTTGTTTTTTTGAGTAAGATTTTTTGACCGCAGAGGGCGCAGAGGGCACAGAGGAAGAGATGGAAGAGAAAGAAATAAATAGGATGTGTGAACAAAAGTATAGCATGGTTCTGCGCCGATGTCGTTTGTTGGGTGCGGGCGATCGCGAAACGGTGGATATTGCGATCGATGATGATACAATAGTTGCGGTATCGCCGCGCATATCAGGAATGGGCGAACAGGAAATCGACATTCAAGGCAATTTAGTTAGTCCTCCGTTTGTGGAGTCGCACATTCATCTCGATTCTGCTTTGACTGCGGGGAACCGCGATGGAATCAAAGCGGCACTTTGTTTGAGGGAATTCAAATTTGGGGTGAACGCAAGCAAGGTTTAACTCTGGATGATGTCAAAAAACGGGCGATTGAAACTTTAAGGCTGCAAGCGTCTCAAGGGATTTTGTTTGTCAGGAGTCACGCTGATGTTAGCGAACCGACGCTGACTGCTTTGCAAGGACTTTTGGAAGTTCGAGAAGAAGTCAAAGATTGGATGACTTTGCAAGTTGTGGCTTTTCCCCAAGACGGGATTTATGGGAGTCCTGGAAACGACAAACTTTTAGATAAATCTCTGGATATGGGTGCGGATGCTGTGGGCGGGATTCCGCATTACGAGTTGACACGGGAAGATGGAGTAAAATCGGTTCACCGCATATTTGAACTTGCAGAAAAATACAATAAATTAATTGATATCCACTGCGATGAAATCGATGACGAACAGTCGAGATTTTTGGAAGTTGTAGCAGCTTGTGCGATTAGAACAGGTGCGGGTTCGCGGGTGACTGCTAGCCACACGACGGCTTTCGGTTCTTACAATAATGCCTATGCGTTTAAGCTGATGGGAATTTTGCAAAAATCGCACATCAATTTTATTGCCAATCCTTTGATTAATATCACATTGCAAGGCCGCGCGGATACTTATCCGAAACGTCGCGGAGTGACGCGGGTTAAGGAGTTATGGCAGCATGGTTTGAATGTCAGTTTTGGACACGACTGCGTGCAAGATCCGTGGTACAGTTTGGGTACTGGGAATATGTTGGATGTGGCTCACATGGCGGTTCATGTTTGTCAGATGACGGGAATGTCTGAGATAAAAGCTTGTTTTGATATGGTGACTGGAAGCGGTGCTAAAACTTTAAATGTGGGAGATGAAAGTTATGGCATAGATGTGGGGAAACCTGCCAACTTAATTGTGTTAGATTCTGATAGCTGTTACGATGCTATTAGGAGACGTGCGACGGTTCTGTATGTGATTTCGCGGGGAAAGTTGCTGGCTGAAACTCTACCACCTAAAATTTGTTTTCATGGTATTTGACAAATAATATCTAAAAATGTTAAATTATGAGTCAAGGTGCTATTCCCGACGAGAGTCCGAGAAACTTGCAAGAGCAACTGATCCTCGAAGATGCTAAGGCTGGTAATTGTAGATCTATTCAGGGCGGGCCTGACGATATACTAGGAGATGTCTCTAGACTTGTTGCCATATACGGAGGCAATCCCGAAGACTGGTACAAAATAACTAGCATTCAGGCTTTTGCAATTAATGGAGCTTCCGTACAAGTACACTGGTTTGAAAATAAGCAAATTTTACAACAAGTTGAATTAAAATTCAAACGACAATATCCTAAAACAGCATCTAAGAATTTATAGGTAGACAAGTTATGAGAGTTCGCTGTATTGCTAATACTGGAAAACACTTACCGGAAAATTATATCGATCCGGCAAGAGGCTATACTCAAAAAATTGAATTGCCGTTGACTGTTGGCAAGGAATATGTGGTTTATGCTATTCGATTATGGCAGGGAATAGTTTGGTATTATATTTGTGATGATAATTACAGCTATTATCCCATACAGACTCCTGCACCGCTGTTTGAAGTAGTTGATAACCGAGTTTCTAAGTATTGGAGGTTTATGCTTAACCCGAATGGGGTGTTGAGGTTCGTGTTTGAACAGTGGTTAAACGATTCTTGTTTTTATGATAAGCTAACGGATCAGGAAGAGGCGGAGGTTGAGATTTTTGATAAGGTTAAGGAATTGATGGATGCTGAGGATTTTGATTTACCTCCGCTGGATTTGGCTGTTGAGAAGTTGCGGGAAACTGTCACTGTTTGAGTTGAGAAAGAGTGAAAGTCAATTTAGTCTTTTCCCTTTGACTCACATACTTTTTTGAGCGATGACATCTGAAACTGTTACACTATGAATCAAGGTGCTATTCCCGATGAGGAACCGAGAAATTTACCGGAGCAATTGCTGCTGCAAGATGCTAAGGTTGGTAATTGCATAGTAATTCATTGCGGTACAGATAAACTGCTGGGGGATGCACCGAGACTTGTTGCTCTTTATGGCGGTAATTCTGAAGATTGGGATAAGATGACAAGTATTGAGGCTTTTGAAGTTAATGGATATTCTGTACAAGTTCATTGGTTTCGGAACAGTCAGACTTTTCAAGAGGTGGAGTTCAAGTTCAAGCGACAGTATCCTAAAACAGCACCTAAAAATATGTAGGTAATCAAGTTATGAAAATTCGTTGTATTGCTAAGACTGGTGTATCTCTCCCTGAAAATTATATAGATCCCCCACGCGGTTACATCAGAACAGTTGAGTTATCACTAACTATAGGCAAGGAATATGTTGTTTACGCTATCCGAGAATGGAAAGGAACTATTTGGTACTATATCTGCGACGATAATTACAGCTATTATCCCATCCATAATCCGGCACCGATGTTTGAAGTGGTTGACAAAAGGGTTTCTAAGTATTGGCAGTTTGAACTTTCGCCTAATGGGTTGTTAATGATAGCTTTTGAACAGTGGTTTACTGACCCTTATTTTTATGATAAGCTAACGGATCAGGAAGAGGCGGAGGTTGAGATTTTTGATAAGGTTAAGGAATTGATGGATGCTGAGGATTTTGATTTGCCTCCGCTGGATGTGGCTGTTGAGAAGTTGCGGGAAACTGTCACTGTTTGAGTTGGAAAAGTGCGATAGTCAATTGATTTTGTTGACCAGCTTGACTTAGATAGCTTGAAATGGTATCAAATGTAAAGCAGCAGAAAATTGTGAAATAAAATGGACGAAATACTTAAATTCTATAGAAGCATCTATAGAAGGTATGAGGCACTAGACGGCGATGATGTTTTGTTATTGGGTAAAGCTACTTTTACGGTTCGCCGATTTAAAGAGCTAGCCTCCAGTAAGTTTAACAAGATAATGAATCAGGATTATGTAGCAGAAACTAACCAACGTGAGAAGGGGATAATTCAGTTGATGCAATATCTATTGATTGATGAAGAAACAAAAATTATGGGGATTATAAACTGGAAATCGCCTCAAGAAGGAATCGATTGTCAAGTTCTAAAAAATGGTTCCAAGAGTTGGCAAAAAGGAAAAATTCAAATAGAAATTAATAAAAGTTCGCAGTCTTGTAAAAAACAGGTATGTATAATTTTTTTTCCCGATCGCCCAACTGAACCTATATCGCCTTTAGATGATATCAGACAATCTGAGGAATACAAAAAACTGCTCGAAAATAACTGACAGCCCGATCGCCCTTACAATACAATAATCGATCGCACTCCAACGCTAGCCAGAAAAAAAATGACTAATATAGAAGAATACGTCGATCGCACCGCCGAACTGATAAACTTACCCTTAGACCCAGAACATCGTCCCGGCGTTGTGGTAAACTTCGAGAGGATAGCAGCGATCGCCCGACTCGTTACAGAATTCCCCTTACCCCCAGAAATCGAAGCTGCACCAGTGTTTGAACCTTAGATTTTTTACCGCCGATGAACGCAGATGAAGCCAAATTTTTAGCAGGAGCGGATGCAGTCGCTACAGCATCCGCTGTTAAAAGTGGTAAAATTGCAGCGACAGCGGTTGTAAATGCTGCTTTAGAACGAATTGCCGATCGAGATAAAACACTCAATTGCTTTACTGCCATCACCGCAGAAAGTGCGATCGCAGCAGCCGAAAAGATAGATAATGCGATCGCGCGCAACGAAAACCCAGGCCCTTTAGCAGGCGTTCCCTTCGCGGTCAAAAACTTGTTCGATGTCAGCGGAATTACCACTCTAGCAGGGTCAAAAATCAACGCTGACAACCCTCCGGCGAGCCAAGACGCGGCGGGGGTCGCCCGACTCAGACAAGCCGGGGCTGTGCTTGTAGGCACGCTCAACATGGATGAGTACGCCTACGGTTTCGTCACGGAAAACAGCCACTACGGGCCAACTCGCAATCCCCGCGATACTGCGCGCATCGCCGGCGGTTCTAGCGGCGGTTCCGCAGCAGCAGTCGCCGCCGGTTTAGTTCCCTTCACCCTCGGTTCCGATACTAACGGTTCCATCCGCGTACCCGCTGCTTTGTGCGGTGTGTTTGGCTTTAAGCCTACTTACGGCCGTTTGTCAAGGGCCGGTGCTTTTTTGTTTTCGAGTAGTTTGGATTGCGTGGGGCCGTTCGGGCGATCGCTCCGAGACATCGCGCTACTGTATGATATCCTGCAAGGCCCAGATTCTCGCGATCCAGTTTGCACTCAACGCCCGCCAGAACTTACCTCGCCACAGTTAAATACAGGAATTGAAGGATTGCGAATTGCTGTTGCTGACGGCTATTTCGCTACTGGGGCCGAACCGGAAGCTATGGATGCTGTAGAAATAGTTGCCCGAGCCTTGACAAATGTCTTGAATTGTGGTATTGAGACGGAAACAACAACAACAAACCCCCGAAAAATCGGGGGGCTTGCAACTGTCGGCATACCGGAATCCGATCGCGCGAGGGCGGCAGCGTTTATAATAACTGCTTGCGAGGGTGGAAACTTGCATTTGGAGAATTTGCGATCGCGCCCTCAAGACTTCGATCCGGCAACGCGCGATCGTTTTTTGGCTGGAACCCTGATTCCTGCGACATGGTACGTGCAAGCGCAGAGATTCAGACAGTGGTATCGCGATCGCATTCGCGAAATATTCCAACATACAGATATCATTCTCGCACCCGCCACGCCGATCGCAGCTCCTGAAATTGGCGTCGAGAAAATGGTCATCGCCGGACAAGAAACAAGAGTGCGTCCTAATCTGGGACTGTTCACCCAACCCCTATCATTTATAGGCTTGCCGGTGCTTTGCGTGCCCGTACAGCGGCCCGGCGCTTTGCCCTTGGGGGTACAAATTATTGGTGCTCCCTACAGCGAAGCGGTGATTCTCCGAGTCGCTGCGGTACTAGAATCGCAAGGCATTATATGTGCCGAATCAATTTAGTCCTAGTTCTAGGGTTTGTTGTTGCGGTGGAAGCGTCTCTTAGTCCTTCTAGCAATAGCTTTGCGCTTCTGCTTTTCGAGGGGGGTTTCAAAGTGGCGGTGCTTTCTCATGTCGGGAAAAATTCCCGCTTTGGAAACTTGTCGCTTAAACCGTCGTAGGGCTGACTCAATCCCTTCATTTTCGCCGATTACAACTTGGGTCATTCTTTCTCCTTTGGTTCGTTAGATCAAGTTTTATCATATCAAGATTTCTGGCGGCGCGACCTGTTGGATGTCGGGCGATCGACCAAAACCCCAAAATTATACCAGAAAATAGGTTCTTCATTCAGTTGATAGTTGACAATTGACAGTTGACAGTTAATTGACAGTTGACTACTGACCAACTGACCAACTGACCAACGTATCCGCTCAATAAATCGGGGTAAATCGCTCAATGATGAGCGTTAAATATCGCAAAATCGTTCCAAACGCAGTACTCTACCCCGAGCTATTGAGCGGATACTGACCAACTGTCAACTGTCAACTGTCAACTGTCAACTGACCAACTGATTTTCCTGGCGCAGGTAAGCTTGAATAAACGGCTCTAATTCGCCGTTCATCACATCTAAGACGGCAGTTGTTTCCACTCCAGTCCGCAAATCCTTGACCATTTGATAGGGGTGAAACACGTAGTTGCGAATTTGGTTGCCCCAAGCCGCCTCTACCATATCGCCGCGAATCTCGGCAATTTCGGCGGCGCGCTGTTCCCTAGCAACCACCAACAGCCTAGCTTTGAGTAAGGCGAGAGCTTTTTCTTTATTTTGCAACTGACTGCGTTCTTCGGTACAGCGGACGGCTAAACCAGTCGGAAGGTGAACGATGCGGACAGCCGTTTCTACCTTGTTAACATTTTGTCCGCCCTTGCCGCCTGCGCGAGAAGTCGTGACTTCCAAATCTTTTTCTGGAATATCCAGTTTAACGGATCGATCGAGCACCGGCATCACTTCAACGCCCGCAAAACTTGTTTGACGCTTGTCATTAGCGTTAAACGGCGAAATTCTCACCAAACGGTGAGTACCTTTTTCCGACCTCATGTAGCCGTAGGCGTAGCGGCCGACAATTTCCAAAGACGCAGATTTCACGCCTGCTTCCTCTCCCTCAGAAATCTCGGTTAAATGTACCTTGTAACCCTGACTTTCACCCCAGCGGGTGTACATCCGCAGCAGCATTTCGGCCCAATCTTGAGCATCTGTACCGCCGGCCCCGGCGTTAATTGTCAAAACCGCGCCGCCTTCGTCGTAGGGCCCAGAGAGTAATTGTTGCAGTTCCCACTGGTCAAGTTCGCGGGTTAATTGGGAAAGACTCGATGAGGCTTCTTGGAACAGGGACTCGTCTGCGTCTAACTCCAGCAGTTCTAAAATAGCTCTAGCGTCTTCTAGGCTAGTCTGCCAGCCGTGGTATTGGTCTAAATGAGATTTGAAGTCATTCAGTTCTTGGAGGGTTCCTTGAGCTTGTTCTTGGTCGTCCCAGAATGCCGGTTGGGCGCAGATTTGCTCTAAATCTTGGATTTTGGCTGTGAGTGCGGGGATGTCAAAGATAGTCCTGGGTGGTACCCAGTCGATCGGACAATGTTTCAATATCGTGTTTGATGTCTAGAACTTCCACTGTGAGTTCTCCTAGTTTTGTGGTGTCTTGTCGATTTTAGCTGAAATTGGGTTCAATCTGTGCAAATCAATTTTTCAGCAGCAGACCAGCTTTGATGAATGGGTCAATCTTGCCGTCGAGTACCTCGGCGACGGCTGTTGTTTCGATTCCTGTACGGAAATCCAGAACTTTGTCCTGGTTTGCGCTGTCGCTGGCAAATTGATATTCTCGAATTGGTTGGTTGAGGAATGTTTTTAGCCGATCGCACTGAATGTCTGCAAGCTGCTGAACTCCTTGCCTTTGCATAATAGCAAACAGTTTGCTCTTGAGAACCGCCAAAGCCTTGTCTTTATTTTGCATTTGAGTGCGACATCCGTCACAAATGGCAGAAATACCAGTAGGAATATGCACAATTTTCACCCATGCTTTGGTTCCGTTAGTATTCTGATTGAGATTGGGTAATATGGCTCTTAAATCCTGCTGTGCAATCTCCAATTGCACGTACATTGGCAAAATTTCCACCGTCGCTGTAGAAGAGAGTCGCATTATGGTAATATTAAAAGGCGATTTCCGTTTAAGTCGGTGTATTCCGGTTTCTGACTTGAGATAGCCGCAAGCGTAACGTCCGTCTATTTCCAAGGTTGTAGAAATAATTCCTATTTCAGGCGCTGGGGAAGATTCAACGTCCGCAACTTGGTAGCCTCGGCTTAGTCCCCACATAATATACATTCTGAGCAACATTTCTGCCCAGTATTGAGCATCGATACCGTTTGTTCCGGCCTTAATTATGAGGTAGGCTCCATTTTTGTCGCAAGGCCCGCTCAAGGATTGCTCTATTTCATACTCTTGGAGAGAGTGGTTTAGTTGAGCTAAATTAGTTTGAAGTTCTTGCTCTAGTTCGTCGTCTGCTTGAAATTCGAGTAACTCCAGTGCTGCTGTAGCATCTGCCAAAATTGTTTGGCACTGGTTGAGTTTTGCCTGATAGGATTGGAGTGCGTCTAGTTCTTGGAGTGGTCGTTCAACTCTGTTGATGCTGTTGCCAGATTCCGGCTGTGCTGCTAGCTGTTGTAACTTTTGGCTTTCGGCGGTTAAGGCTGAGTCAAAGACAGTCTTGTAGGTTGGTTAGTCGATCGCACAAAATTTCGATATTGTGTTTGGTCTCTAGAATTTCCACTGTGATTTCTCCAGCGTTGTGGGTGATTATATTAATCTTAGCTTGTGGCTCACTTGTTGTGCCACAAATACTAAAAAATATTTTTTGACCGCAGGTGAACGCGGATGAACGCGGATGCAAGCGGGAATTGTCAAGGTAATAAAAAACCGCAGCCGGATGTCGATCGCGCTGCGGTTGTTTTTAAGCTAAACTTTCAATGATTAATCGCGACCGTTGAGAGCAATCATCAGGCGCAGAATGAAGATGAACAAGTTGATGTAAGTCAAGTACATCGACAGGGCGGCGGGCAAATACTGGTCGTCGTGGTAGGTGCGAGGTAAGATGTAAAAATCGACGATCGCAGCACCAGCAAATATAAACACGCCGATGCCAGAAATGCCAATTTCCAACCAAGTTGGGGTGTAAACGCCAAACAGCGACAGCAGAAATTGACCGCCAACGACTACTAACAAAGCAATGACACCTAAACTGATAGTCTTGGTGAGGGCCATGCCGTCTGCTTCCGACAAGTTGGAGCCTATTTGGCGGGCGGCGATGAAAGTAATGCCGCAGCCGAGGGCTGCAAAACCGATGCCGCCGATACCGACGCCTTGGGTTCTGAGGGCTGTAAATACCAATCCGCTGAGGGTGTAGCCGGAAAGCAGGCTGTAGGTAGCCAGCAGGGGCAAGGCGGTGTTTTTGTTGTTTTGTTCGGCGGCGGCGCTGGCGACGAAGAACAGAATTAATTCTAGGACGATCGCAGCAATAAACGTGGGAAAGAAGATACCGGGATAGTTGCGGATGACTCCGAGGCCGCCGTAGGTGCCGACAGCAGTTAAGACAAGTCCGCCGCCCACGAAGGGGAGAGCGTTAGCGATGACGTTGGGGCCAACCAGCGCGTGGTTTTTGGCCTCGCGCACGGCTTCGCGGAAGTTGCTGGTGTTACTCACGAGGATGTTACCTAATTTTGGCTGAGATTTGCTATCTATATTTTGACAGCTTTACAGTTTGTTGACAAAACATGAAGTAGTTTAAAGATTTGATAAAGAACGGGGGTGAGATCACTTCCTACCTGGAAGTGATTGTTTATAATCAACGCCGTACCAGTAAATCTCCACCCTGCGGTCGTTGTCGGGGAACGATGTCTGAGACCGTTGTCAGTCGTCGTAGAGCTATAATTGAGGTTAAAGTACCGGTGCTATTGCCGGCGATGGGCAACCTAAAAGTCGATCGCATTGCAAATATATAGCTGAAGTTAATCAATTTGGAATTTGGGATTTACGATTTGGGATTGAGCAGTTTATGATTGAGTCAGGGACTCCCATTGATTTTAGGTTTTTGATTGGTGACTTAGTTGAAACTACAGCCCGGAAATCTGAATCATCTCAACTATAAAATAAATCTTAAATTTTTAAGCGGTTGGGTGGGTTGCGAAAGTGGTCGAGACAGGGTATGTAAAGCAAATTAATCGTGAAAGTATTTAGTTCGATCGACAAAATGCCAAACAGGTAATATCTAATGCCCACCTTTTTTGCTCGCACATTATTCCCACCTGCCGCCGGAATTCTATTGGCGGCAACTACCCTTATTTCCGGCGGTCAAGCTGCCCTTGCAGCTAATGTCAGTGCCGTTTCTACTGCCACTTCATCGCAGGGTTCAGAACATTTGCTGCTGGCTCTGACTGGTCAATCCGCCCAAGGTACAATTTTACCGAGCCCGAACTCGGGAACGGTAAACCGGGCGGCTGGGCCGGTGAAAATTCCTGAGCCTTCAATGCTGGCGGGGTTGGTTTTAGTCGCCGGTTCGCTGGTGATGACTCGCCGGAGAGGGAGAGTTAAACAGGAGAGTTTTGGCAAAAATCAAAGTTTTTAGATTGTTAAGAGTAGATGCAACACAGGGAAGATGCCTGTGCCACAATTCAGGACACAGGGAAGATGCCTGTGCCACGATCCAGGCTAGTGAATCTCGATGTGAACTACCCGACTCTCACCCTATCGGGTAGAGAGCGGGCTTCCAGCTTCAAGGGGAACCGCGTTCGACAAGACCGAAATCTTGCCACCACGACTTACATTCCCTCCACTGGCAGCAGCACTCGTTCCTAATGCCAAAAACCGCAAGGCTTCATCTCTGATATTTTTTGCCGCATTTACGTCGCGATCGTTTCGAGATTTACATTTAGGACAATCCCAATGACGAACATCCAATGGCATCTCAAATACTTTGTGCAGACAATTATTGCAAGTTTTGGAGCTAGGGAAAAATCGCTCAACCTCAATATAGGTTTTCCCATCTTTCTCAGCTTTGTACTTGAGCATTGTTCCGAACATCCCCCAGCCAGCATCGCTAATTGCTTTGGCTAGACAGTGGTTGCGTACCATGCCTTTGACATTTAGATCTTCTACTGCAATGACTTGGTTTTCGTCTACTATCTTGCGGGACAGTTTGTGCAGAAAATCCTCGCGAACACGTTTGATTTTAGAGTGGACTTTAGCCACTAATCTTCTAGCTTTGTTTCTAGTGCTACTTCCTTTCTGTTTACGACTGAGTTTTTGCTGTTTGCGCTTGAGGTTTTTGCTATGTTTCTTGAGGTGACGAGGGTTTTTATACTTACTGCCATCGCTAGTTACACAGAAGTCAATCAAACCTACATCTAAACCAATTGCCTTGCCTTTCGCAGTAGTTTCTACGCTCTTGATGCCATCATCAACCAAGATAGAAGCAAAATACTTTCCATCTGGGTTTTTAGATACGGTAACAGTCTTAACTGTGCCATCAAAAGTGCGATGAACTTTGCAATTCACTTCACCAATGATAGGTAGCTTGATCGACTTTTCGCCAACCTTGACATTCTGAGGATAGCTGACAGATTGCCGACCGTGCTTTGATTTGAAGCTAGGGAATCCAGCTTTTTTCTCAAAGAAGTTTTGGTAGGCAACAGACAGATTTAGCGCAACAACCTGTAGAGATTGCGAGTAAGCCCCTTTCTTCAGCCAAGGATATTCTATTTTTAGCTGAGGTAATAAACCTTGGATCGCACCTCGACTTAGCCCCTTACCCGTAGCCTTGTATGTTTCCTGACTCATATTTAGGCTGTAATTCCACAACCAACGCGAACAGCCGAAAGCACCAGCAAAATACTGCTGCTGTTCGGCTGTCGGATATAGTCGGAACTTGTAAGCCTGATACATTATCATTAACCAAGGTTGCTGATAATATTATAGCTGATATACAAAGAAAATGCAAGGAGTTTGCTCATCTCGTCGCCGAGGAGCCCATCTCTCTATGGCTTACGCCTAGTAGCTTGTGGGCAAATGGGACTCCTCACCTCGCTCGGCTTTCATCCCGACGCTCACGCCCTGCGTTAGAGCGCGGGACTTCCCGCGTGTCCGTTAAGGATTTTAGCCGATCGCGTCGCGCAGAGCATTTTTAGTCATAGCTGCGATCGACTGTTCGGTAGCTTTCGGCAAATGATAGTATTTCCCGCCAGAAGTCTTGGCCAACTCCTTCGCAAAGCCGGTCGAAATAAACTTGCTCTCGGTATCAATCACCAGCAACTGCATTCCCAAACCGCGAATTTTGGCAGCAATTTCTAGCAACTCCTTCTTAATATCCGGCTTTTCGCCATCTAAAATCGGTTCGCCCAAAGAACGAGCCAAAGGAATATTACCGCGTCCGTCAGTAATCGCGACAATCGCCACTTGACCGATATCTCCAGACTGCCGCGCATTAACTCCCACGCGCACCGCCTGAGTCAAACCGTGGGCCAGGGGGGAACCGCCGCCGCAGGGCAATCGTTCCAAACGCTTGCGGGCCAAGGCTATCGATCGAGTCGGCGGTAACAATACTTCTGCTTGTTCTCCGCGAAAGGGAATCAGCGCAACTTGGTCGCGACTTTGATAAGCTTCGGTGAGTAGCTGCATGACAGCACCTTTGGCCGACTGCATCCGGTTGAGCGCCATGGAACCCGAAGCATCCACGACAAATACGACTAAAGCTCCAGCTTTTCGGGCTAAGCGCTTCGCCCGAATGTCTCCCTGTTCCACAAATACCCGCTTATCTCGATTTGGGCTGGAACTCGCCGCGGGTTCCTGGTCTGAATTCCTTTGGCGGCGGGCTTTTTGGTAAGGTGCGGCGGCCCTAAGAGTCGCGTCAACGGCGATGCGACGGACTGGGCCTTTGGGCAATATTGGCTTGACGTAACGGCCTCTATCTTCGGAGAAAATGGTGGTTCTGCTGCCGGATTTGCCTTGTTTGTTGGCGGATTGTTGGGCGAATAAAAGCACGCTGGGGTCGAGAATTACGCCTTCGGGGTCAAACAGAAATTCTTCGGGAATGGTATCTTGCTCTGGTTCTTCTTGAGGTTCGGGGTTGTCTTCATCCTCTTGATTTTCTTCGTCTTCTTGCTCGTTTTCTGGTTCGTCTTGTTCTTGTTCTGACTGCTTTTGGGGTGGTGGCGGCGGGGGAGGAGGAGAGTTTTCGTCTGGGGGAGATTGGATGACGGTGGCGCGGGGTACGATGACTAATTCTACGGCGCGGCGCAAGTCTTCGGCGTTAACTTCTGTACGTCCTTCGATGGCGGCGCAGGCGCGGGCGACGCGCACTGCGAATATTTCGGCGCGGTGTCCTTGAACTGCGCCGCGGATGGCTTCTTCTACTAAGTAGGCAACTTGTTCGCGTTTAATGGTGACATCTTTGAGCCATTCTCTGGCGAGGATGATTTGGGTTTTGAGGTTGTCGGTGTCTTCGGCGTATTGGTTGAGAAATTCTTGGGGCGAGCTGGAGTAGGATAAAGCTTGTTCTACTGCGTAGACTCTTTCTTGTAGTTCGAGGGCTGCGTCGGCGGAAAGGACGATCGCGATGCGATCGAGCAAATGTTCTCTGAGGGGGCCTTCTTCGGGGTTGTAGGTGGCAATGAACAGAGGTTTGCAGGGATGTTGGAAGCTAATTCCTTCGCGCTCTATTTGGTTGCGGCCTTCGGTTAATACTGTGAGCAATTGGTTGGAAATATTGTCATCGAGGAGGTTAATTTCGTCTACATAAAGTACGCCTCGATTTGCTTGGGCTAAGAGTCCGGGTTGAAATACAGTTTGACCGAATTTTACTGATTGTTCGACATCGACTGAACCTAAGAGTCTGTCTTCGGTGACACCCAAGGGAATTTGAATGAATGGTGTGGGAATTATTTCGGTGGCTGGATTTGTATTTGTGGAACGGGCATCTTGCCCGTTTTCTTCTGACAGGTCAGAGGCATTTTCTGCAATAATTTCATCAGGTTCAGCGTTGCAAAAAGAGTCTTTGACAATTTCAATTGGTGGCAGTAGGGAATGCAAGGCGCGGGCCATTACTGATTTTGCTGTACCGCGGCGTCCGGCGATCGCAACTCCTCCCAATCCGGGATCTACTGCTGCCAACAGCAGGGCTAATTTGATTGCTTCTTGCCCAACTACGGCGGTGAGGGGAAAGGATGCTGTGGAAGGGCTAAGGCTGGCTGCGGGCATAGGATTTTCTGATTTTCGGATCTAAAAATTTGAACTTAATGTTTAGGTTACTGCTTGAAGTATTTTAACTTCTAAGGGGAGAATCACGGTAAAAGTTGAGCCGACTCCGATTTCTGATGCGAGCTCGATTTTGCCTTGCATCAGGGTAACGAGCCGCGATACTATAGCTAATCCCAAACCGGTGCTGTCGGGGGGAAAGTGCTGTTGGCCGGCTTCTGAGGCTTGAAAGAATGGCTCAAAGATGCGGTTGGTATGTGCGGGAGCGATGCCGATGCCGGTATCTGTAATGGCGATCGACCAATTTGCATTTCCAGCACGGCAGCAACTTAATTCAATGCTACCAGATTCTGTATAGCGAATGGCATTGCTCAGCAGGTTGGTGAGAATTTGTTGCAGCCGCTGTCCGTCGGCGATTACTTGTGTGGGGGCGCAGTCGCTGGTAACAGCGAGCTTTAATCCCTTAGCATCAGCCATTGGCTGCATCATTTCTACTACGGTATTAATTAGAGATTGTACATTAGTTTGCCGCAGGTTAAGTTTAATTTTGCCGGCATCGGCGCGAGAAAGTTCTAGGGTATCGTTAATCAGGCGCAGCAACTGTCTGCCGTTGCGCAATACTCGCTCGATGTGTTCGATGCCGGGGAGGGTATCTTTGATTTCGGATTGCCATTTTTCTTGACGCAAAAACAGTTCGGAATAACCGATAATTGAGTTGAGGGGAGTTTTGAGTTCGTGAGCTAAATGGTAGAGGTTTTCTTGGTTGACGCTGACCAGGCGAGAGAGTTCTTGATTGTTGAGTTTTAACTGAGTTTGGATTTGTTGAAGTTCCTGGAGCCTCTGAGCGACGTAGCTATCGAAACACTGGGCAATTGCTTCGTCTACTACGGCATCTATGAGCCGAAAAGCTCTGAATACGTCGGCGGTGGTTCCTGCTAGCAATGGTGCTTCTAAGTGGGAGAATATTACTTGACGCAATAAATGGTATTCCCGAGCTACTTCTGCGGCATCGTAGCCTTGTTCTGCTCGCAGAAACCCGTGGTCTAAACTGGCTTCAATTATTGCTTTTATGTCGCTGTTTTGAGATTGTGAAAGCACTGTGACCATCGCCCCCAACAGGTGAGGTATGTGATTTTCGATCGCAGAGTGTGGCAAGGTGTCAGCGCTTTCTATTTTCCGATCCAAGCGTACTGCTTCAATCCAGTTTTTGAGGATGGTATCGGTTTTGTCGGCGAGCAGTTGGCTGTAGTCCATAATGTCTGCGTGGGGGCGAAGTTTGGCAGATATTCCCCATGTTTCATTGTAGTTGAGCGATCGCCCGATCGCCATACCAAACTTCACCCCCACGCGAGCCTGCCAAAAGAAGTAGTTTCGCTCTAATTTTTCCCTGTGCTGCAACTCTCACTATGAATACATTCCAGCTTGGTGCTGCCAAAAGGAGCACTTAAACTTATTGACCTAATAGCCATAAAGTAGTATAATCCCTCAATCCGAGAGGTTTGAATTTTTAATTTTTAATTTTGTCAGGGGACTAAATGGAAAACGTGCAAGCTGCGATCGCTGCGGCCACATTTATCGGTGTAGTTTTCTTAATAATTACAGAATGGATACACCTCACAATTGCGGCATTTCTGGGAGCGCTGATTCTGGTTTTCACCCACGTAATGACGTTAAAGGATGCGATCGAATATATTAGTCGCAGTCACGGAACGCTGGGCTTGTTTTTTGGAGTCATGGTCATGGTGAGAGCCTTTGAGCCTACCAAGATATTCGACTACTTGGCAACTCAAATGGTGCTTTTGGCGAAAGGCAAAGGCAAAAATCTCTTGCTTGGTATTGTCGGAATTACTACCCCAATTTGTGCAGTTTTACCCAACGCCACGACTGTCATGCTGCTAGCACCGTTAATACCGCCAATGGCAGAAGAAGTCGGTGTAGATTTTGTGCCGCTGCTGATTTTAATGGTATTTGTGGCTAACAGTTCGGGACTGCTGACAATCGTGGGAGATCCGGCGACATTCATAGTCGGCGATGCGATTAACATGAGCTTTACAGATTACCTGTTAAAGTTAAGTTTAGGTGGGGCGATCGCCGTAGCAGTCATCTTAGTTATTCTGCCGTGGATGTTCCCCGAAATCTGGCACAAAGAATTGGATGATTTGGAACATTTGCCACACCCAAAAATCAATCATCCGCGAGTGTTAGCGGTGGGCGGTTTAATTATAGCTTTCGTGCTGACATTTTTTGTAGTGGGAGAGTCGCTGCCCGTGCCAATTTCACCAGCAGCCGTGGCTTTGTTGGGGGCGGCTTTGGCAATGCTCTTGGCTCACCATTCCAAAATAGATTCTTTGAACAATATTTTACGGGATTTAGATTGGAGTACGCTGCTATTTTTCATGTCGATATTTGTGCTAATTGGCGGTTTGGAAAAAACCGGAGTCATCGCTGGGATGTCGGGAATTTTAGCAGCTATTTTAGGTAAAAATATTTTTCTTGGTTCTTTAACGCTGTTATTTTTCGTGGGTTTGATGTCGAGCGTGGTGCCAAATATTCCGCTTGTTGTGGCGATGGTGCCACTGTTAAAACAGTATGTTGTGAATGTCGGACTCGCACCGACGGAGGTGCTGGCACCCGATTTTGCAGGGCAGTTTCCACCTGCTGTGCTGCCACTGTTTTATGCGATGATGTACGGGGCAACTTTAGGAGGAAATGGCACTTTGGTAGGAGCTTCTTCTAATATTGTGGCTGCGGGAATTTCTGAGCTGCACGGGCGCCGGATTTCTTTTCAAACTTTTCTGCGTTACGGGCTTCCTGTGATGGCTTTGCAATTGGTGGCTGCGGCTGTTTATGTAACTATCCGGTTTCTGATTTGAAGAAGTCATTAGTCATTAGTCATTGGTCATTAGTCATTGGTCATTGGTCATTAGTCATTAGTCATTGGTCAGCATTTATTATACCCCTTCAAAAAAAGCAACTGTAGGCCAGCGATCCAAACCCTTAAGTCATCAGTCATTGCCTAATCTCAAATCGAAAAATGGAAAATCTCAAATTGTATTAGTTCTGTTTCTCAACTTTTGGGCTTCGCCGATCATCGCCCCTACCTACTCCTAAAGACGTATTGACAGGATGAGAAGGTCGTGCTAGGTTAATTTAAATTGGCTTAAAAGTCAAGCCTAATCCAGCACTGCGCCCTTAAACAAAGCCTGTGGCTGGAGCGGAGGAACCAATTTTCGGGGCGAATCCCTACAGAATTAAAAACCAAAGTTAAAAATTGCCAAATTTGAGTGTAATTTTGAGTTTGAAATCTTTAGAGAAGGGCATCTCTCAGTCCTAGCCCGTCAGCTAACTTCGCAGGCATTGAGAAGAGACTGAAGAGTCAACTTGTCTTCAATAGATAGTTTGGCTTCGTCAGTGTCTCCGGTTGGTATTGTTCAAGATTTCTTGTACCGCCCCTGACTCTGAGGAGATTTAAATGTCAATTCAACTTAATTTATCTGCGATCGCAATTGCCGGACAAGCTGCCTGGAAACGAACAAAACCCGTCATCATCCGAGATAATGTATTGTTGCCGGCGGTTGGTTTTTTGGGAATTCTTGGCCTGTGGTGGATTGTTGCCAGCTTCAAAAGCGATTTAATTCCCACTCCGTATCAAGCGTTAATCGCTAATTTAGATTACATATTGCATCCATTTTACCAGCGCGGGCCGGGAGATTTAGGCATTGGCTGGCTGCTGCTGGCGAGTTTGCGGCGGGTGTTGCTAGGATTTTTGCTGGGTGCCGTTGTGGCGATTCCCGTGGGATTTCTGATCGGGATGTCGAAACCGGCGATGATGGCGCTCAATCCGCTGATTCAAATCTTCAAACCGGTGTCGCCGCTGGCTTGGCTGCCGATCGCTCTATCAATCTTTAATTTAGCAGATCCGTCGGCAATTTTTGTGATATTTATTACGTCTTTGTGGCCGACAATGATCAATACAGCTTTGGGAGTCTCTAGCGTTTCCAAGGATTATCTGGATGTGGCGCGAGTGTTGGAGATGCCGCGCTGGAGGCGGATTACTAAGATAATTTTGCCGGCGAGTTTGCCTTACATTTTTACTGGTTTGCGGATTAGTTTGGGGATTGCTTGGCTGGTGATTGTGGCGGTGGAAATGCTGACTGGTGGTGTAGGAATTGGCTTTTTTGTGTGGGATGAGTGGAGCCGTTTGAATCTAAGTTCGGTATTTTTAGCGGTGTTTGTAATTGGCATAACTGGTTTGCTGCTCGATTGGGCTGTTGGCAAAGTTCAAGAAATGGTAACGCATCGATCGATCGAGAGTCATTAGTTATTAGTCATTAGTCAGTAGTCATTAGTCAGCAGTCATTAGTCATTAGCTAAAAACTCAGGTTTGAGATGGCGGATAGTTAGCGATTAACGATGGAGAATTATATCATAGTGAACTCCAAATAAAATGCAATTGATTTGCTAGAGCCAAACCCTTAACTCATCAGTAATTGCCAATTCTTCAATTCTTCAATTCTTCAATTCTTCAATTCTTCAATTCTAAAATCTAAAATCTAAAATCTAAAATCTAAAATGGTATGAGTGATAACTTTTCCAATGAATGGAATCGGCGGGAGTTTTTGCAAGGAATGGGTGCGGCGGCGGGAATGGCTTTATCTGGTTGTGGGATTAACGCCGATCGATCGGCAAAAGGACTCACAGAAGAAGCCGAAGCGGTAAAGCCGATCGTCAATTCCCAAACCTTAGAGAAACCCAATCTAACCATAGGGTACGTACCCGTTAACGATTGTGCACCATTTGCGATCGCCTGGAAGAAAGGATTTTTCCGCAAATACGGCTTAAACGTCAAACTCAACCGCGAAGCAAGCTGGGCAACCTCCCGCGACGGCCTGATTTTCGGGCGCCTCGACGCCTCCCCAGTCGTATCCGGCGCCATCACAAACGCCCGCATTGGTGCCGAAGGAGCGCGTCACGCACCCATGTGCGCGGCAATGACAATTCACCGCCACGGCAACGCGATGACGATGAGCAAAGCAATGTGGGATTTTGGTTTGCGCCCGTGGCACGAATACAACGGCAATTTAGAAGAATTTGGCAAGCAATTTCGAGGTTTTTTTGAGAGTCAACCAGTAGAAAATAAAGTCTGGGCAGTTGTACTAAGTTCTGCTATTTACGAATACTTTGTGCGTTATATATCTGCCGCTGCCGGTATCGATCCGTTCAAAGAATTTAGGATAATTATTGTGCCGCCGCCTCAAATGGTAACGAATATGAGAATCGGGGCGATGCAGGCTTACATGGTGGCAGAACCTTGGAATACGCGGGCAATTAAAGGTAATTTGGGCGTGGGGTTTACCTTCGCGCAAGGTAAGGAAGTTTGGCAGGGACATCCCGATCGCGTTTTGGGAGTAATGCAATCATTCATTGACGAAAACCCGAAGACTTATTACTCGCTGGTGAAGGCAATGGTGGAAGCTTGTCAGTTTTGCAGCAAACCGGAAAATCGCAGTCAAATAGCAGCATTGTTGACCGATCGATCTTTTACGGGGGCTAAACCTAAAAACGGGGCGATCGACAAATTTACGCGACCGGGAATAGTTGGGGAATACAATTATGGTGGGTTTGATGAAAAAGACCGCACTATAATATCTGAAGATACCACAATTTTCTATGACATTCCTAAGAACTTGCCCCAAATACCGGGAAATCATTCAACATTTTTGTGGCAGTCTCACAGTATTTGGTTGATGACTCAAGCGGCCCGCTGGGGACACATTAAGGAGGTGCCGAAAAATGCTGATGAATTAGCTAAACAAGCTTGGAGAACCGACCTTTACCGCAAGATTGTTGCCGAAATGGCGATCGATTGTCCCCAGGAGGATTACAAAGTCGAACCTGCGGAAGTTTTCATTGACAAAAAATCATTTGACCCCAGCGATCAGGTGGGTTATTTGAATAGTTTTGAAATTCGAGCCAATCGCCCTCAATCTTTTTTTCAGTCTTAATATTTGACTGCTTTCGCTGTTCCTATGACATCTTGCACCATTTTCAACAACCTGTATGGGCGGGGAAAGCCAACAGCCTAAAAGGTAGCAGACAAGTTAAATAAACCCGCCCCACCCCACGAAAAAGCCCCAATTGACATTGATGCAAGATCTCAGTTGAAATCGACTGCTAAATTTGAGAGTTTAGGCAGTCGCAGTTAAATTAAATTACTTTACTACTTGTTAGGAGAATACCGTGACTCAATTTACTTCTACATCTACCCCCACCAACGACAAAGTTAACAGCAAATCTGCTAATTTTCTGGAAATAAACAATTTGTTCAAGTCGTATAAAAATGCTGATGGCAGCGAATTTAGCGTTTTGGAAAATATCAACTTAAGTATTGGATCTGACGAATTTATTTCAGTAATCGGTCACTCGGGTTGTGGCAAATCGACGCTGCTGAAAATAGTAGCAGGTTTGGAACAACAAAGTGGCGGAATCGTGACACTAGAAGGCAAGGAAATTCGCAAACCTGGAGCCGATCGCATGATGGTATTCCAGCACTACGGATTGCTGCCTTGGTTGACGGTGCGGGAAAACATTCGCCTAGCAGTTGATGAAGTTTTGCAAAATCTCAACCGCGCTGAGAAGATTAGCCTTGTCAATGAACACCTAGCAATGGTAAACTTAACAGCAGCAGCAGATAAATATCCCGATCAAATTTCAGGGGGCATGAAGCAACGGGTTGGGATTGCGCGAGCTTTGGCACTTCGGCCGAAGATGTTATTAATGGACGAACCATTTGGAGCGCTGGATGCTCTGACTCGTGGCAAGTTGCAAAAACAGGTGCTCGATATCTGGGAAAATCACAGACAAGCTGCAATGATGATTACCCACGACGTGGACGAGGCTATCTATATGTCCGATCGCATTGTGTTGATGACAAACGGCCCGGCGGCGACAATCGGCGAGATTTTGGCAGTGCCGTTTTCGCATCCGCGCGATCGCCAGGAGTTGCGGGAATCTCAGGAATATTACGAACTGCGAAACTACGCTTTGAATTTTCTCGATCGCTACTTTACTCAAGACGAATAACCCAAGGGCGACTAGAAGAACCGACAAAAAAATTCACTTAAGAGAGGTCTAGCCTGTGAATCTCAAAACAATTTTAGCGCGTTTTGAAAGTGCATTAGGATGCCAAAACTTAGCGGAAGAAATGGTGTTGCTGCCGGAGTCAAAAGTCCCTGTTTCTAAGAAAAAGTCAAAACCGACAAAACCGACAAAATCTATCAATTTTATTGTGGGTTACAACAGTTCTCCTCAAAGTCAAACAGCTCTCGATATTACCCTTTGGATTGCTCATCAAACTCGTTTAGTAACAACTCAAGAAGTCACGGTGCAAGTCGTCTACGTACTCGACGAAACTCCCAACATTTACGATGAAAATACTTGTAGTTTGGGTGTGGAAAATGCCTGGGCTACGAAGCCCCAACTGTCGGATTTAGAGGAAAAATCGGCTCTTTACTGTGCAGCGCCTGCGATCGCATTACCTACAGCCGAAATCCAATCGGTATCCCAGCGAGCGACCTGGATCGATCCGCCTTATTTTCGGGCAATTTTCTGTCAAAATAATGAGTACGAGGTAGCAGATAAGTTGCTGTGGCAAGCCCGCTGTTTGGCTGAGGAATGGCGCGGTTTATTCAAAGCTCATTTACGCATCGGTAAAGTTGCGACAGAATTGAGAAATGTGGTAGAATTAGAATCGGCAAATTTACTATTTTTAGGCTGCAATTCTCGCAACCACCCGCTGGTTAGGCAACTCGGCAAGAATTTTCCCTGCTGCGTGTTGGGGATTCCTGCCGCACTCAGCTATCCGATGGATTTGGGGCCCGAAGAAAGTTTGAGCAACTTGCAGTTGGCTACAGCTATGCCTGCACGTTAAACTTGTGGGAAATGGAAGCCTCTGAGGTGAGATTTTATAGCGCGAGCGAGTTAAGATCCCTGCGCGGTTGGTGCTTCTCTTGCTTCAAAAACGCTAGATTGATGAGTGTTATTAAGGGTTGTTGAATGCTTATCGGATCGCAGAAAGTTCATCAACTAATTTTATCCTGCCCCGGCAGACAGAGCGCAGGAGGCGATCGATAGAGCGTTTGTCATCCTCAGTCAAAGTCTCGTCAAAAATAGCCGCCAGCAAACCGTAGCGATCGGCTACAGTAATGTAGCCTCTATGATTCACTTCGGCAAACAACTCGCCCAAAGCAGATGGAATTAGGTTGACAGGGGTTTGCATAGAGATTGACTCTCAACTCGACATCGCGCGATCGATCTTTTCTGCGGTAACAGAGATCGATCGGACTATTTTATTCTCTCGGTATATTGCCTGAAAAGATGTGATAATAAACAGCAAAAATTGTGATAATAAACGGCACAATTTGTGAACAATATCACATCCAATATTGCCAAGTTACGATATAATTTTGTAGTTGCGTTCGATCGCAAACAGAGCAACTGCAACGTTAATTTTTGTTAAAGATTGTAAATCGGCACTGGTTCCACCGGTTCAGCTAACTCAAACCCAAACACGCGGGAATAGAAATAGAATTCCCCATCAAGAGTTCTTTTAATATTTTCAGCGCGACGAAAACCGTGCTGTTCCCCTTCATAAGCAACGTAAGCAACCGGTAAACCTTTAGCTTTCAATATCTCTACCATCATTTCGGCTTGATTGGGCGGCACGACTTTATCTTCCAATCCTTGAAAGAAGATAACGGGACAAGATAAACCTTCGGCTGCATGAATGGGCGATCGAGCTACATACAAATCTTTTCGTGCAGGATAAGGCCCGATCAATCCATCCAGATACCGCGCTTCAAACTTGTGAGTATCATTTGTCAAAGCCTCCAAATCGCTAACTCCATAATAGCTCGCACCGGCCTTAAACACATCGCGGAAAGTCAGAGCGCACAGAGTTGTGTAGCCCCCTGCACTGCCTCCGGCGATCGCCATTCTTTCGCCGTCTACCAAACCCTGTTCGGCTAAATATTTAGCACCATTAGCGCAGTCATCAACATCAACAATACCCCAACTATCTTGCAGCCTTCTTCTGTATTCCCGGCCGTAACCAGTGCTACCACCGTAGTTGACATCAAGCACCGCAAAACCGCGACTCGTCCAATATTGAATTTTCAAATTCATGCTGCTAGAAGTAGCAGCAGTCGGGCCGCCGTGGCTTTTGACAACTAACGGCGGTTTTTCAGATTCAGGTGCAGCGAAGTCTTGGTTTTTCGGAGGATAGAAGAAGCCAAAAGCAGTCAAACCATTTTCGGTTGGAAATTCCAGCGGTTCCGGTACAGAAAGATAACCAGAATCGATGTTTAAATCGCTCGACTTTCGCAAAATTTTCCGTTGACTTGTGGCTAAATTTAGCTGTACAATAGCAGTAGATGCGATCGGCGAACCTGCCAGAAAAACTACAGTTTCTCCCCGCGCTTTCACCGACGAAATATCAGTGTAACCTGTCTCAATATTTGTCAACTGCTTTGTCGCTAAATCGAGACTTCCTAGATGCCACTTACCTTGCTGAGTGTAGGTGCAAATAATTTTGCTTTCCGAGACAAAGGCATAGGTAGACATTCCAAAAACCCATTGGGGAAGGCCGAATTCAGCAGCCATTTCGCACAAAGGCTCTATTTCAGCCTCCCCCCTTGCTAAATGGGGATTTTCTATTCCAGCCTCCCTGCTTGCTAAAGGGGCTTCTGTGCCTACTCTTGCCTCCCCCCTTAGCAAGGGGGGATTGAGGGGGGTTCGATTGGGTTCTGTGCCCACTCTTGCTTCCCCCCTTGCTAAGGGGGGATTGAGGGGGGTTCTGTAAAAATTCCACCAGTTCGACTTATCAGAAACAAAATACAAAACTCCATCGGGCGACCATTCCGGCTGAAAAATTGACTCATCAACCCCGCCCGCAACTAAATATTTTTCGCCTAAAGAACCATCAGCATTAATTTCTGCCACCCACAATTCTGTGCCATCCCACGGCATATTTGGGTGGTTCCAACAAATCCAGGAAAGTTGAACACCGTCAGGACTCAAACGAGGGGAAGCATAAAAATCGTTGCCCTGAGTTAAAATTTGAATATCTTCGCCGTTATCTAGATTAATACTAACAATTGTATTCACAGATTCGCCTTTTCCTGCATTGTCTTCGCGCACACAAATCAGGCGATTTCTTGGTTTGTCAACGATCGCATCTGCGTAGCAACATTTAGCAGCAGGTGTCAAGGGTTCTGGTGGAGAATTTAATGTTTGACAATAAATTCTTTGGTCGGCAAAATGAGAGAAATAAACCACGCTATCAGAAACTGCAAAAGCAGCGCCGCCGTATTCGTGGACGCGAGTGCGAACGTTGAACGGAGGCGGTGTTACGTCAGTTATTTTACCGTCGGGAGTCCGCCGCACGAGGACGCTTCTTCCTGCTTCCGATGGTCTTCCTTCTACCCAGTAAATATCATCGCCGTCAATGGCAATTTGTCCGAGTCCGACAGTTCCTGAAACAATTAAATCTGAGGTAATGGGAGATTTCCAAGAGCCGTAAGGTGATATGGTATTCATAATAAATTATTTAGTGAGTGAGGGACAGATTGGGAATTGGGAATTGGGAATTGGGAATTGGGAATTGGGAATTGGGAATTGGGAATTGGGAATTGGGAATTGGGAATTGGCGAGTACCTCACTTGAGAACGGCTATAGTTGAATCAGTTGTGTTTTTAGAACAAATAAATTTATATTTGTACTTTACACTAATTCAATGATGGGGAAGCAGAATGTCGAAAAAGCTGGTACTAATGGATCACGACGGTGCAGTTGACGACTATCTCTCAGTCGTGTTGCTGATGACAATGGAGGAAGTGCAAACTCTGGGAGTAATTGTCACTCCGGCGGATTGCTACATTCAGCCAGCCGTGAGTGCAACCCGCAAAATCCTCGATTTGATGGGGTGTTCAGAGGTGCCAGTGGCGGCGAGTACGGTGCGGGGATTGAATCCATTTCCGGTGTTGTTTAGGCGAGATTCCTTTGCGTGCGATCGACTTCCCATTCTAAATGAAAAAGCAACCATTGACACACCGTTAATATCAGAACCCGGACAAAACTTTATGGTGGGAGTTTTGCGGGATGCAAAGGAACCGGTCACATTAATGGTAACGGGGCCGCTAACAACAGTGGCACAAGCCTTAGATATTGCACCAGAAATTGAAAGCAAAATCAAAGAAATTGTGTGGATGGGAGGGGCGCTCAACGCTATAGGCAATGTTAGCAAAGATATGAAACCGGGACAAGATATGTCGGCGGAATGGAATGCTTACTGGGATCCGATAGCCATTGAGAGAATTTGGCAAACACAAATTCCCGTTGTGATGTGTCCTTTAGATATCACCAATAATGTACCGCTGACTGTGGATTTTTCTAATCGCTTAGCCAGACAGCGCAAATATTCAATCTCCGATTTAGCAGGACAGTGTTATGCTTTAGCAATATCTCAAGATTACTATTTTTGGGATATTTTGGCAACGGCTTATTTGGTACATCCAGAATTTTACGAACTGCGAGAATGGGAAACCGAAATAGTTACCGAAGGTGTCAGTCAAGGGCGTACAAAAGTTGAAACAGGAGGGCGAAAAATTCAAGCAATGGATCGAGTAGATACGGAAAAGTTTTACAATTACATATTGCAACAGTGGGCGCGTTAAGCATAACAATATCTGGTAGAGGCGGGTTGTTAGCCAAAAATATCCCTACAAAACCCGCCCTAACTCAAATATTTACGCTATCTTCTCTTTCCTCTCTTTCTCTGCGCCCTCTGCGCCCTCTGCGGTTAATCAAAAAAAATCTCATTCACAAATCCAACAAAATTGCGGTAAGCGGCGTGGACTCGGTTCGTCAATTGTCGATAGTGGAAAAAATCCGATGAAATTATCCTCAAAAAAATTCTGGATTGTTGCGTGTGTTTTGTACTTGTTAATTATTCTCAGTATCATGCTGGTAGCAGATATGGGAAAGTTAACTAACTTTCCTCTGGCTCATCCGCCTTATGACAAACTCGGACATTTTATTTTGTACGGAATAGCATCTTTTTTGTGCCATAGAGCAACGGGCAAAAAAATGATGATGGTGTTGAATTATCCAATTCCTTTCGGGCCAGCACTGTTTACTATTTTCACTGCTGGGGAAGAAATGCTGCAAGCGATTTTACCGAATCGTACTGCTAGTATTGAAGATTTTTTAGCGAGTTTTGCGGGTATTGTAGTTTTTTATTGGATTGGAGAAGCTTGGGATAGAAAATAAGGGAAGTTCGGCAACGGATTGTGTAACGGATGTAACGGATGTAACGGATGCAAGGAAGAAATAAGAATAAGGAAGAAGGAAGGAAAGAAGGAAGAAAGAAAGAAGAAGGAAGAAGGAAGAAGGAAGAAGGAAGAAGTTGAGTTTGTAGGGTGATATTCGGCGCATCGGTTGATGGGGGCGATCGACTAATGTTGTGTTTATGTATTATCCAACCATTGCGATCGGGTGCGTAGCTATTAAATTAGCTAGGGATTGTTGGTGGATCCACACCCTAGGACTTTTTTGGTATAAGGATATTTTGGCAGCATAAAATGGAGCAAATGTCAATAAAATGTGTTTGCGAAAGTTCAATTAGTCTCTTCCAAAAAGGTTTGTACTCGACCGTTTGGTCTCAATACAACTCGAATTTTCGGGTTTTTTCCATGAGTAACCGCAGAAACAAACGGCTCGCCGACTAAGGGCATACTAGCCCGATCGATATAATCGGCGGCTGCTTTGCCCATCGGGACAATAGTTTGAATTGAGCCGTTTTCATCGATTTGCAGGCTGTATTCTAAGGTTTGTTCCATTCCTTCTGGTGGCTTCCAGCGTTCCTCAAAGTAGGTTCTAGCTTCTGAAACTTGAGGAATTGTATCAAATAAAGTGCGGTTTTTTTTGCTGGCGGTAGCCCGGTTGTTGTCCTCTGACTCGGCTTGCGGTTTAGTGTCCTCAAGGGGTGGGAGTTCGGTGCTGGGGGGGGAAATAGGCTGGGGGAGGGGGGGGAATGATTGCGGTGGGGGAACTGGGAATCGCGATGCAGATAGGGATGGTGGCAGGGGGGGCGGTACGGCGGGAGCTAGTCTCGGCGGTATGGGGGGCAGCAGGTAGGGTGCTTGGGGGGCGGCAATTGGGGGCCCTGCGGGATCGGGAATTGTGATGATTTGCCCTTGGGGGAGGGCTGGGGCGCTCTGTGATGCTGCGGGTGCGCTGCTGTTGGGGGGGAATAGCAGGGGTGGCTGCTGGATGGGGCTGGGTTTGTTGGTGCTTGGGCTTGGGGCTAGGGCGATTGGGGGCAAGCTGGGGCTGGGGGTGGCGGCGGCGGTGTTGATGGGCGGGGGCGGTAGGGGGGGTAAGCCTGGTGTGGCTGCGGCTGTTGGTGTTGCTGTTGGGGATGTGGTGGGGGATGTGGTGGGGGCGGGAACTGGGCTGGGGTTGGCGCCGGCAAGTATTTGGGGCTGCGGGAGTGCGGGGGTAAATTGTGGGTTGGTGGGGGCTGTGACGGGGGCTGTGGCGGTTGTTGGGGAGGTGTTGGAGGACGATCGATCGAGCATTTTAACAATTCCCGTGGTCATTCCGACGCTGGCGACTAGGATTGCTGCGATATTCAGCCATGGTAATGCTTTGGCTTCTGGGCGATCGCGGTTGAGGTTAGGGACTGCCATGACTTCGGCGGCGCAGTCATCTAGTGCGGTGGCTAAGTCAAAGAGTTGGAGGGTACTCAAGTGTACTTCCGGCCCGGATTCGGCGGCGCTCAATGAGCCTAAGAACAAGTTGTGGGCGAGCAAGCCGCGGGGTTCTAGGCGGGGGGGAACTGGCAGGTAGGTAGTGTTTGGGGCTGCGGTTGCTAGTTCGGATGTGCTGAGGGGTCGATCGAATGTAACGACATTGCGCGCGACTTCTGGCGAGTCTGGGGCTGTGGTAAAACCTGTTTGGGAGTTGAGGTTGTTGTCCCAATCGCGGGCTTCGCCGAGGAAGTTTTGGACGTAGTTGGTGACTGCTTCGTGGAGGGTTTCGAGTTGATTGCGATCGCCCCTGAGAGTGACGTGTTCGGTATCTGGTAGCCTGGGGTCATCTAGTCGCAACTCAAAATTTAAAGATTTAAACACGGGTTTGCCCGCCCAACGAGATAGAGGCGAACTTTTGGCTGTAATTTCCAGCGTGCAAGTGGGGGGCGTGTAGCGTTTGAGAGCCATAGCAAGAAGACTGTATGTTATTTGTTATTTGTTATTTGTTATTTGTTATTTGTTTGTTCTAATAACCAATAACCAATAACTAATGACTGGTGACTAATTCTTAGCACGATCTAGGAGGGCGAGCCAGAGGCGCCGGTGGCCGCCGGGACTGCTGTAAAACAGCAAATCGATCAGGAGTTTCAGGGCCAAATTAGTTAGTTCTTTTGCCGATAAAGTTTCTGCATCTTCCATGCGATCGGCATAAGTGTTGCTGAACCTATCAATATAGTCTCCCAACAAAGCGACTGTGTGAGGTTCGCGGTTTTGCTCAGCCATTTGTTCGAGCAAGGCCACGGCGCGGCGGATTAAAGCTTGATGCTGTTTTGCCAAATTACAGCTTATCAAAACGAGCGATCGAGCTTCCTCCACATCCAGTTTTTTCCGTCCTCCCTGGCCTTTTCGCAGCGGGTTCGATTGGCGCAGCCGCCACAAAGCTACGCGATCGGCTACCATTGGCTCTAAATTCAGTTCGGCTGCTACCTTGAGCATCGCCTCTGAGCCAATTTCTGCCAGGGCTTCTAGGGCTAACAGCACTAAATCCAGTTGGGCTTTAATGTTGTCCAACTGGGTAGGTTCTGGTGCTTTTTGGGTCAATTCTTCCCAGTTGGGAGATGGGCCCGTTTCGTTTGTGGGAGCGGAGGGCTTTACAGTCGAGCGCATGGCTTGGGCACGGGAAATAAGACAGGTTGATGCAGGATATCGACAGTATGCAGTAATGCAAGCTTTGTGGCCGGACAAAAGCTGATCTGTTAATTTTTCTCCATAACTCGTGGCTTTGATTCCGGCAATCCTAGTTGCTGGACGGATTTGCGAGTTGAAAGTTGCGGTTGCAAGTTCGATCGCCCAACCGCAGCAAAACCCAAAAATTTTCACCCCCAACCATCCTACGCCGCCCGTTGCCCGAAATCAATTCTGCGCGTTCCAACTAAGCTGTTGCGGTACAAAAGATTTAAGTTTTCGGGCGGGCAGGATGCCCAGCCCACAGGAGTTTCAAGCAACATGATGCTGAAAATTAGATGCACGCGAGCTTATTTGAGATAAACCAACGTCACACCTCCACCTCCTTCTTTTTGACTGGCGAGCTCGTAGCGGGAAACCTGCGGGTGAGAATCGAGGAACTCGTGAACCCCGCGCCGCAACTGTCCCGTACCTTTGCCGTGAATTATCCACAGCGCACCGTATTCGACTGCTTTGGAAAGAGCTCTGTCGATTTCGATTTCGGCATCGGAGACTCTGGCGCCCCGAAGGTCGATCGAATTATTAGCAGTGCGGATGGCAATTTCGGGATTGGGTTTTGCTGGTTCCGACGCTGCTTGTTTAGCTTTGGCGGTAGCGGCTGCTTGAGCTGCAACCTTGGCTAATTGAGCCTTAGTTTCCGGTTTTTGACCGTCGAGGGATTCAATTTCTGTTAGTTTGACGGTCATTTTCATAATCCCAAACCGCACGCTCAACTCTTCGTTAGCATCTGGCCCGCTGAGAACTTCGGCGGTTTGGCCCAGGCTGGGAATGCGGATACGATCGCCCGTTTTTGGCATAAAACCCGGTTTCGGTTTCGCCGGTTGTTTCCGAGAGGGCAGGTGTTTTTGGGAAATTTGATTTAAGGTTTCTGTCGCTATTTGGGCATTTTGAGCCGTTTGGTCGCCCGCCTGCAAGCGACGAATAATTTGAGCAATTTCTGATTTTGCCGATCCTATTGCCTCATTTACTGCCACTTCCTGAGCTATTTTTAGTTCTCGCTCCCGCTCTTGCAAAGCCGCTGCTTTTTGAGAAACTTCCTTGTGCAGTTTTTCGGTTTGGTGCAGCAGTTGAGTTGCTTCTCTGGCCTTGGTTTCCTGTCTCCGGCGCTGGGCTTCGAGTCCTGCAATCACTTGATTGACATCTTGAGATGCTCCGCCGACATAGGTTTGAGCTTCATCGACTATCGATGCTAGCAAACCGAGTCTTTTAGCAATAGTTAGGGCGTTGGAACGTCCGGGAATTCCCCACAGCAAGCGGTAGGTTGGCTGCATCGAACTGTCGTCAAATTCTACTGAGGCATTTTCAAAGCGGGCGTCTTGATATTTGAGGGCTTTGAGTTCGCCAAAGTGGGTAGTTGCGACTGTTAGCAGCGAATGTTGGGCGAGATATTGCAATAGGGCGATCGCCAATGCACTACCTTCAGATGGGTCTGTCCCCGCTCCTACTTCGTCTAACAAAACTAAAGATTTGGGAATTGGGAATTGGGAATTGGGAATTGGGAATTGGGAATTGGGAATTGGGAATTGGGAATTGGGAATTGGGAATTGGGAATTGGGAATTGGGATGCGACGGATGTGACCGCTGAAAGTAGACAAACTTTGCTGCAAAGATTGTTCGTCACCAATATCGGCAAGAATATTGTCGAACCAAGGCAATTCTACGGGTTCGCGAGCGGCGACAAACATTCCGGTTTTTGCCATTACAGCAGCCAATCCCAAGGTTTTGAGGGTGACAGTTTTGCCGCCGGTGTTCGGGCCGGTGATGGCGACTACGCGGATCTGGGGGCTGATTGTTAAATCGACGGGAACGACTGCAAAGCCTTGTTCGTGCTGTTGCTGCCAAACTAATAAAGGATGGCGCAATTGACGGAGGGTAATTGGCGATCGCAGATTGCGAATTAATACTTGGCTTTTTTCTGGTTGTTCCTCATCTAAATTTTCATCACTCGAATTTTCATCATCTAATTTTTCTGTATTTTTTGGTGCTAATTCTGGCTCTCCCAAGTCGATAAATTTCGGCGGGTTTGCTTGGAGCCAATAACCGTAGCGCGCTTTAGCCGCAGCTAAATCTATAGTTGTTACTACCACCACCAATCTATCTAAATCTGGTTTGACTGCTGCGACTTGCTCGGTGAGGGCGCGGCGGACTGCTTCTTCTTCGGCTTGTTCTTGCCGGAGCAACTGCCGCATTTGGTTGTTAAGATTGACTGTGTTGTGGGGTTCTACGTACAGTGTCGCGCCGCTGGCGGAGGAGTCGTGAACGATGCCCGGTATAGCATCTTTTTGGGGAGCTTTTACCGGAATCACAAAGCGCGAACTTCTTTGGGTAATTACCTGTTCTTGGACGGCGTTGGATTGGCGCTGTAAAATTCCTTGCAATATTTGATAAATGCGATCGCGCAACTGTCGCATTTGCACTCGAATTCCTGCTAATTTAGGAGTGGCGCGATCGGCTACTTGAGCGCGATCGTCTATACAGCGATGGATTTCTTGCTCGATTTCGGGATAAGTCCGCAGTTGCGATGCCAGTTCTTTGAGCGTCGGGACATCGGGCGCCGAGTCAATTATCCGGCGCAATTGCCTTGCTCCTGCGAGTGTAGTAGCAATCGCGAGCAATTCTTCGCCACCGAGCAAACCTTGAAGTTCGGCTCGTTGCAGGGTAGAGCCGATGTCTTGGATGCCCTCAAAACTCAAAGCACCCCCAGCGCGGCTTTCTAACTGATAAGCTTCCTGAGTTTGGGCTAGGAGTTCGGCTGTTTGAGCTTGAGTTGCTGGGATTTGGAGGTCGAGGGCGGCCGCGACGCCGAGTTTAGTAGCAGCGAAGGTAGCCAAGTGCTGACACAGGCGCGGCCATTCTAATAGTTCTAGTGTTTCGGATTGAATCAAAGTTGAGGTGGTGTTGGTGATTGGCATTCCCAGGCGCTGACCGAGAAGGTTCATTTGACGATACTATTAATTAATTTTAAAGTTTTTTATGGTTTCCGGGCGCAACTTGAGAAAGTATCTGGGATAACCGTCAGTCTATTTTCCATGTTTGGATTTGAGATTTGAGATTTATTGCACAGGTGAATCTGCGAACTTTAACGGGGTCTAAATTTGTGGGATCTCCACGACTCCTGTCGGGGGCTGGTATCTGTTTGCGGGCGGGTGACAAATTAGCAAGGCGAGAATTTGTATTTTTGGGTTCGCCGTCTCAAATTATACATTCTACTGATACCTGTTTGGCAAAACGATGCAACTGTAGGCCCGCAATCCAAATCATTATCCAGTAACTCCTGCCCAATCTAAAATCTCCAATCTAAAATCTCAAATGGTATGAGCATTTTTGCTGTTGAGGGAGCTAGCATCTACTGTTTTTTGCTGGGATTAAACTATTTTGTTTTAAATATGTCCGGGTAATTGTGGCGGTTGTATCCTAAAGAGAAAGTTGTGGAGCTGGTGTTATGGCAAAGATTCTGACGATCGCAGATAGTGTGACTTGGGAAGTCGTCCAAGAGTTACTGGAAAAGGAGGGACATCAGGTAAAAGTCGCTTCCGACGGCAAAGATGGTTTTGACATGGCGAGGGAATTATCTCCGGATGTGATAATTTGCGATGGGACTTTGCCTCAAATTCACTGGTTGGAGGTGTGCCGGCTGGTGAAAGCCGATAGAGAATTGAGTACAGGGTATTTTCTGCTGCTGACAACACCCGAGCAATTTGCCGAAGTTCAAGAATTGGACGGGCTGGTGGACGATTTTCTGTTGAAACCGATAGTGAAGCAAGAATTGTTGGGGAGGCTGCGGGCGGGATTGCGCGAGCGCGAGTTGAGGCTGGAGTTGGCACGAACTCAGCAAGAATTGCAACTGTCGCGCGATCGATCGCTGGAAAGTGAAAAAATGTCCAACTTGGGGGAATTAGTGTCTGGTATTGCCCACGAAATTAACAACCCAATTACTTTTATTTACAGCAATCTCACCCACGTCCAAAGTTACGCTACCGATTTAATTGAACTACTGCGATTGTATCAAAAACAGCTCGTCAATCCTGACGCGGAAATTATGCAAAAACAGCAAGATATGGATGTGGAATTCCTGCTCGACGACTTGTTGAAAATTGTGAGTTCCATGCGTACCGGGAGCGATCGCATCCGCCAAATAATCTTGTCGGTACAGGATTTTTCCCGCAGCGATCGCTCTGGCTGGCAGTTATTCGATATTTCCGACGGTTTAGAAAACACTTTGTTGTTGTTGCAGCACCGCTTGCCGGCCCGCGATGGCAGGCGGGATATCAAGGTGATGAAGGAATACGGAAATTTGCCGCAAGTTGAGTGTTACGCGGGTCAGCTCAATCAAGCTTTTCTGAATATTATTAATCAGGCGATCGATGCTTTGGAAAAGTCGAGTCAAGAGTTGGAAGAGTCGGAATCAGTTAAATTCAAGCCTGTGATTTTGATTAGCACTCAGGTAATCGATGCTCAGCGGATTGCTATTGAGATTGCTGATAACGGCATGGCAATCAGCGAAGAGATTGCAGCGGAAAATTCGGACAATTTTTTGATGGGGAAACCTGCGGAATACAGCAGCACCTTGGGGATTGCTGTCAGCTATCGGATAATTGTAGAGCAGCATAAAGGAGAGTTAAAGTATTTTTCGGAACCGGGTAAAGGTACTAAGTTTCGGATAGAAATCCCGCTCAGGCACAGTTAATTAATGGGAGGTTAATCTTTAGGTACGTAGTTGCGCTTCAGCGCTCTTTGTTTATATAGATAAGAGCGCTAAAGCGCAACAACGTACCTTATTTTTCGTGAGATATTGTGGCGAATCCGCCCCAAGCGATGGGTGCATCTCACCGTTGAAGAGGGCGAAGCATGACTGCATATAAGTTATTAGTTATAATCCCATATTGACTGCGGTCATGCTTCGCCCCTACAAACATATTTGCCAAAACCAGATGCACCCTTTATATTTATAAAATAGTAGATTTAAATGATTTGTAAGATGCTGTTTCTCTGGATCAAGAGCCTGCTCTGCGGTTAGTTGTAAAAACTCTGATCAACCGCCAGACCCGGAAATTGAGAAACTACTTCGATATCAAATATTGGAAAATGTAAAATTTTGTATAGAAATTACCCAAATTTCCGAAATATAGACGATAGTTGATATTCAAGAGACTTCAATCGTCAACAAAAACAAGTTTAAATCAGGTAATAAAATGGTAGTAGCAGCACCTGTTCAATCCGGCAGTAAGTCGATTTTTCAAGCTCGTTACGACAACTTTATTGGCGGTAAGTGGGTAGCACCGGTGAAGGGGAAATACTCGGAAAACCTTTCTCCAATTACCGGAAAATCAATTTGTCAAATTCCCCGATCGAGCGCGGAGGATGTAGAATTGGCACTAGATGCTGCCCACGCCGCGAAAGACAAGTGGGGTAAGACTTCCCCCGCAGACAGGGCACGGGTGTTGCACAAAATTGCCGATCGCATCGAAGAAAACCTCGATCGCCTCGCCATCGCCGAAACCTGGGACAACGGTAAACCAATTCGCGAAACCAGACTAGCAGACATCCCGCTGGCGATCGACCATTTCCGCTACTTCGCAAGCTGCATCCGAGCCCAAGAAGGGTCGATCGGCGAACTCGACGAAACCACAGTCGCCTACCACTTCCACGAACCCCTAGGCGTCATCGGACAAATCATCCCCTGGAACTTCCCAATCCTCATGGCTGCGTGGAAACTCGCCCCAGCCCTCGCCGCCGGAAACTGCGTTGTCCTCAAACCAGCAGGGCCAACCCCCGCATCCATCCTAGTATTGATGGAAATCATCGCCGACTTAGTACCGGATGGCGTCATCAACGTCGTCAACGGGCCCGGCGCCGAAATCGGCAAAACCCTCGCCACCAGCCCCCGGATTGCGAAAGTAGCCTTCACCGGTGAAACAACCACGGGCCGGCTGATCATGCAGTACGCCTCCCAAAACGTCATCCCCGTCACCCTAGAATTAGGCGGAAAATCGCCCAACATTTTCTTTGAGGATGTCTGCGCCCAAGATGACGATTTTCTGGACAAAGCAGTGGAAGGCTTTGTGATGTTTGCTTTCAACCAAGGCGAAGTTTGCACTTGTCCCTCGCGGGCGTTAATTCAAGAGTCAATTTACGATCGATTCATGGAAAAGGCGATCGATCGCATCCGCCAAATCAAACAAGACAACCCCCTAGATCCAACAACCGCCCTCGGCGCGCAAGTCTCCGTCAACCAGATGGAAAAAATCGCCGAATACGTCAAAATCGGGCGTGAAGAAGGCGCAGAATGCCTGATTGGCGGCGAAAGAAAAATCTTATCCGGCGACTTACAAGACGGCTATTATTTCCAGCCGACAGTCTTCAAAGGAAACAACAAAATGCGAATTTTCCAAGAAGAAATCTTCGGCCCAGTATTAGCAGTCACCACCTTCAAAGACGAAACCGAAGCCTTAGAAATTGCCAACGATACCCTCTACGGTTTAGGCGCCGGAGTTTGGACGCGCGACATCAACACCGCCTACCGCATGGGCCGCGCCATTCAAGCAGGCCGCGTGTGGACAAACTGCTATCATTTGTATCCAGCCCACGCAGCCTTCGGTGGCTACAAATCATCGGGTATCGGCCGCGAAAACCACAAAATGATGCTCGATCACTACCAACAAACCAAGAACTTATTAGTCAGCTACAGCCCCAAAGCATTAGGCTTCTTCTAAAAAGGTACGTAGTTGCGCTTGGGCGCTCTTAGATTATCTAAAAAAAGAGCGCCAAATCGCAACAACCAAGAACTTCTTCTAAAAGGTACGTAGTTGCGCTTCAGCGCTCTTATCCATATACAAACAAGAGCGCTAAAGCGCAACAACGTACTTAATTACCATACAATAACTTCTCCCATGGAAACAATCCCCAAAGTCACAGCCACAGAAGCCGCCTTAAAACTAATAGAATACCTCAAAACCCAGCACGGAGAATTGATGTTTCACCAATCCGGCGGCTGCTGCGACGGTAGTTCTCCCATGTGCTATCCCAACGGGGAATTAATCGTCGGCGATGGCGATGTATTGCTGGGAAAACTAGACGGTTGTCCCTTTTATATTGCAGCACAGCAATACGAACATTGGCAGCACACGCAGTTAATCCTAGACGTAGTACAGGGGCCCGGAGGCAGCGATTTTTCCCTGGAAGGGCCGGAGGGAGAGCGTTTTATTACTCGTTCTCGCTTGTTTATCAATGTTGATTAATTGTATTTTGCCTCTTGTTTGGACTAAAGAAATTTTATTTGTATTGAACCGCAGAAGGCGCAGAAAACGCAGAGATAGGACTTACGAGAGCAGTCAGAAACCGGGTTTTTTACGAATATCCTTCGCCGCAGCTACAAAATTTAGGAAAAAACCCGGTTTCTTGGGCCTTGATGCGTAAGTCCTAAGAGAAAGAGAACAGAGATATATCTTATAGATGTTGACAATCTAGGCGTTTTTTGCTAGATGTACTTTGTCTAAGGCAAGCGCGTTTCTTTAATAAATGAGATGCCATCAAAAATACTGTTTTTAAAGGCTTGAGTGCTGCGAACTCGGTGATTTTCGCTGAGTAATGTCATTGTTTCCATAAAGGTAATAAGGACGTTATCTTCAGTTTTATTTGCCCGAAAGCATACTGTTTCCTGGCCTGCATCCCAGGCGATCGCCGAAAAATCAGAATAACTGCTAGAATACAGTTTCAGAATCCGTTCTTCAAACTCTCCTTGAAAATTAAGCTGAACGCGAGAACCGTCTGAAAATTCATAATTGTTAACTTGTTGGTAGTGACTTCCTTGAATCCAGATGGTAAAATTACCGAAAAAGCTGCGAGAAAAATGTCCGCGAGTATCAGTTTTGATGTATTCTCCTTGCCAAGTACCAATATGACGAGTAAAAATTTCAGGTACTTTCTCCAAATCTGGAGAACTTACAGGGGTGACTGTATTTTCACGAATTACAGGATTGTTACTCATTATTTCCTCTCCAGTTTTTCTCGACACCTGATTTGCTTAAGACTGACGGAAAAATCAAGTTAATTTCATCATTAAACCACCCAGAGTTTGTTGATCTGTACTGCATTTAATTAAATTGTAAATTTCAATTTCATCTCCCCCTCTCCCCCTCTCCCCCTCTCTCTTTCTTAACGACGGCCAACTTTCTGACTAATTTCTCGGCTGCTGCGTTGATATTCGTGGACAATTGGGAGTCTTTCAGTTTGGAAGTTTTCCAGGGCTTCGGGAATATTTGCACTATTTGCGAGATGTTTTGCTAAATACAAACCATCTTCCCAACCGGAAGTCATTCCTCTGGCGCGTGTGGAACTTTTGGCGTGGGCTGCATCTCCAATTAAGATAACACGACCATCGTAGATTTTCGGTAGGGGGTCAATGTCATAGGAAAAACGACAGACAATATTTTCTAAAGGCGTTGATTCTATAAGTTTTCGGGCATCTTCTGGGAGTTTTGCTAGTTCTTCGGGAGGAATGGTAATATTGGTAGGTTGCAGTTTCCCGATTTCAGATTCAGTGCGCTCTTTTTCAATAAAGAAGCCCCAATGAGTGCGACCTCCACCGATGTGAAAGAAGTTGGCATAAATTCCCCGACCCCGTACATAAACAAAAAAGTTTCCTTCGGGACAGAAGCTGTTATCTTCGACTATTCCCCGCCAGACGACATCGCCTAAATAAAATAGTTCTACGTTAGGAACTATAAATTGACGGACTTTTGAGACAATGCCATCGGCACCAATTAATAGATCGCCTTCCCATTTTGTGCCATCTTTAAAGTGGGCGATCGCACTGTGGTCGGTTTGGGCGATCGATGCCAATTCTGCATTAAAATGAATACACTCGGGGGGTAACTCGTCAAGGATTGCTTCTAATATAGCTTTGCGGTGTACCAGCATTGCTGGGACTTCGTTTTCTTCGTAGGTGACTGGCTCGGAATTGATGACACCGCCGCGCAGGTTGCGAAACTCGAATAATTTAACTCGATCGCCCGAGTTGATGATTTTTTCGGTAATTTGAGCGTTGCCTTGATGCAGTGCTTCCATACCTGCTTGCACGATCAGAATACCACAGCCATCGGTACGCGGATAGGGTGCTTTTTCAAACAAGTCAACTTTAAACCCTTGTTGAATCAGCAGAATTGCCAGATAAGCTCCTGATGTTCCTGCGCCGATAATACCTATCCTGGTCTGGGACGGAACCATTTGTGCTGCTCCTGATTTTAAGATTGCGATCGCTCCTCAACCAATATTATTATTACATAAAATAAGATTTGGGCTAGGTCTGGATGGGCGATCCTCTTTGAGGGCTTTGCTAACGAGCTTTTGGTGATAGCGAGAGGTTTCAAGCTGCCGCTAAAATCAGTATTGGAAGTGATGCAGGATTAATAATTAATATTATGTCAGCTCTAACGACCATATTGGTTTGTAGTGAGGACTTTAGTCCGCATCAAAGAGAGGACTGAAGTCCTCACTACGAACCGTTACTGATTGTGGTCAATCGACCGGACATAATATAATGGGTGAGTTGAAAATTATCGCACTCACAACTTAAGGCTGGTTTAAGCTTTAGGACTGGTAATTAAAGCCAATTCAATTTTGTCATCAGGCTTTTGAGTGACTTTTGCGTCCAAACCTGGGCCAAAAAATTTAGCTATTTTTTCTTGCTTTTCTTCCCAAAGTGCGATCGGCAGCAGCGGCGAATAAAACTCTAGAATTAAAGCATAAGCACCGTCAATATCAACTTCCCGCAAGCTTTGGAGGAGGGGGCGTTCCTCGTCTGTCGGGGCCATTCCCAAGCGTTCCAGAGCATCATCTAAGTGGGCGGGTTGGCCGTAACGAAATCGGGTGATATCTTTGCGGACTTGGTTTTGAGTATCCGTGGCCTGACTTTCTCTCAACAGGAGAACTTCAGGAGAAGTCGGTTCGGTGAACTCCACTGGTTCGAGTTCGGCTGCTTTCAGGGCCAAACCTCCCAGCAACAGGGGAATTCCATAAAAAAAACCGGCTAGGTTGAGGGTAGCTTGGTCGGTGAAATAGGCATAGAACCCGACTACTGCTAAAATACCGCCCACCACTAAGGCTAGGCTTGCTAAAGAAATTTTACGTAACATATTAGTGAGGTAAGTAGCTGGAATCAACAATATACTTTAATTATTATCGGGCAAGAAGTCTGGAATAAATTTAGTTTTTTTGCCAAAATACCGGTCAAAACTGCTAGCATCTATGAGAGCGGGTTCTCTGTGCATCCACAATCTTGTCTCTAGCTTCAAAAAAATATCCCGCTTTCCCTCGCCGCGGCGCCACCGATAAATATCCGGTTAATTGGACGCCGTTGGTTCCAGAAGGTAATCGAGATCGGCAGTATCATCAAAGTATAGAGAGCGGCGATCGCGATCGACGCTCTTGCCCTTTCAACCAATTTTAGGACGTCAGGAACTCAGGGAATCAACGCCACTGAGCTTGTAAGAAATTACAAGCTGTTCTGACCAGACCCCTCGGAAGAGGAGACGTTATTTAGGTCACGACACCGGAGAATGCGACGCCAGTTTTCCGCTCTGTCATCTGCAATTAAACAGTTTTAAAGTCACTGAAACAGTGTTGCAGGTCTAACAAGCACAACTGTATCGACCTTGGAGGGGCAACCATACCCCTCTAACCCCGAAAGGGGATTCAAGGCGGTTGAAACCGCGCCCGTCGTTTTCCTCTCAGGTCTAAAGACTTGCTCGTTTCCCACTTACCGAATATTTTTTATGATTAAAGACGAAGACAAACAGACTGCGGTCGCCAACAAGTCTGTTCTAGACCAGATTAACTCGCTCAAACGCGAAGATGAAAGGCTTTATAATATTTTAGCGATCGATGTCTGGGCCCTAGCCAAGACAATGGATGAATATCAACCTGGATTTTGGGCTGCTTTCATGAAAAACCGCGAGAAGGCCTTGAAGCGATTTTTAGCTGAAATGATGAAAAATAAACCCGCAGATAGCAAACGTCCGCCTTTCCTGCGCTAAAGTTTTGATGTACAATCAAACTATAACACAGACTCAAAAAAACCAGATCGCGCTCATCACTTCTATATAAAAATAGTAAAGGATTGGCGCCGAAAGGCACGTCGGTGAATTAAGAATTCTCGTCTGTTCGCAGGGGGGAAAGTCAAATATTTTTGTTAATACTAGCCAAGGCAAAAAACAATGGATGTACAGACAATCAAAGAGCGCGTAGCAGAAATCGAAGTCAAGCGGGAATCCCTCGTGCGGCTGTTAGATCGATCGGACTTGGGAGCTCTGAGAATTGATGTCAGTCAGGCGATCGAGGAAATTGATGATTTGTTAGAAGAATTTAAGCGCACTTTTGACAGTTAAGCAGTCATTAGTCAGCACTCATCTGCTAAATGATATCGTTTCCACTGCGATCGGAATAATAATTTTCCCGGTGCAGTGCGAGCGTCCCCGCTCGCGAATCGATCGCGAGCGGGGACGCTCGCACTGCGGTATCATGAGGACGATCGCCATTTAAGCCGATCGCCATTTAAGCCGATCGCTCTTTAACCAGATCGCTCTTTAACCAGATCGCTCTTTAACCAGATCGCTCTTTAACCAGATCGCGAGCGGGGACGCTCGCACTGCGGTATCATTGGGGTTTAACTGGACGATCGCCCTAATTCATCGCCATATCCATCAAAATCTGCTGAGAGTTAACCTCCGGGTTATTAGCAGGTGGCCGCCGCTGGGAATAGTGTCCCCCAGGCTGCAAATCCCAAGCTTGACGGTTGTCCGCCAGCATCACACCGAGAATTTCTTGCAATTCCATTACTATAGTCGGATCTTCGACTTGGACGATCGCCTCAACCCGCCTGCTAAGATTGCGCTGCATCCAGTCAGCAGAACCAATATACACCTCTTCGCTGCCACGGTTGAAAAAATAAAACATCCGCGAATGCTCTAAAAAGCGGCCGATAATACTGATAACTCTGATATTGTCGCTAACACCCTCAACGCCCGGACGCAAACAGCAAATCCCGCGAATAATCAAATCAATTTTAACTCCCGCTTGCGAAGCTTCGTACAAAGCAACAATAATTTGAGGGTCAACTAAAGCATTCATTTTAGCGACAATCCGGCCGCAGCTACGAGTGCCGCTTTCCGCATTCAAGCGACATTCGTCGGCCTCGCGGCGGATTAATGCTAAAAAACGATCGCGCATATTGACAGGCGCCACCAACAATTTACGATAAGATAGCTGTCGCGAATAACCGGTTAAATAATTAAACAAATCTGTCAAATCTGCACCCAAATCCTCGCGACAACTCAACAAACCGACATCCGTATACAGTCCGGCTGTTTTGGGATTGTAATTTCCCGTGCCGATGTGGACGTAGCGGCGAATACATTTGTCCTCGCGGCGCACTACCATCACAACCTTAGTGTGGGTTTTGAGTCCCACCAAACCGTAAACGACGTGGACTCCTGCTTGTTCTAACTTGCGCGCCCAATTAATGTTATTTTCTTCATCAAACCGGGCTTTGAGCTCTACTAAAACAGCTACTTGCTTGCCGTTTTCCGCTGCTTGAATTAAGGCGCTGACGATCGGCGAATCACCAGAAGTGCGGTATAAAGTCATCTTAATCGCTAACACCGAGCGATCGTTCGCCGCCTCAGTAATAAACCGCTGGACAGTCGCTGCAAACGAGTGATAGGGATGGTGTAGCATGATATCCCCTCGACGGATGACCGTAAAAATATCCTCACCATCCTCAACATCCAACATCGATTTGCCTAAAATCATTGGCGATTCCGAATTCCGCAAGCGCGGCGGCACCACCGGAGTCCAAGGCGGGTCTTTGAGTTCCGGCACAGGCAGCCCCACAAAAGACATCAAATCCTTGAGGCCTAACAGCCCCTCCACCGCGTAAACATCCTGCTCGCCGAGTTCCAACTCATCCATCAGCATATCTCGCAGCGCAAGCGGCATAATCGCTGGAATTTCCATCCGTACCGCAGAACCTGTAAACCGGCGCTTGCGGAGTTCCTGTTCAATCGCCAGCAGTAAATCATCTGCCTCATCTTCCTCGACAGTCAAATCGGAATTGCGAGTAATCCGAAATGGGTGATATTCCTGAATATCCATCCCCGGAAACAAAGCCTCTAAATTGTGGGCGATTACCTGTTCTAAAGGTACGCCCGTCCACACAGGAGTTTTGCCCCTTTGCTGCCACTGCAAATGGGCCGGTAAGGGCAAAAATCTCGGCAAAACCTGCGGTACTTTAACCCGCGCAAACAATTCCTCGCGGGTGTCGGGATCTCTGACAACTACTGCTAAATTGAGGCTGAGATTGGAGAGGAATGGGAATGGGTGGCTGGGGTCAACTGCTAGGGGAGTGAGTACGGGAAATACTTGTTCTTTGAAGTAACGGTGCAAGTAATTTCGTTGTTCTTGATTGAGGTCAATGTAGTCGAGAATGTGGATGCCGCTTGCTGCTAATTTGGGCCGCAGAGTTTGGTCAAAATAGGCGTGTTGCTGAGTTACCATCGGCAAAAGCCGCTTGTTGATGGCATCTAGCTGTTGTTGGGGCGTGCTACCATCGGAGGTTAATTTGGTGACTTTTGCTTCTACTTGCTGTCTGAGGGCCGCCACTCGCACCATGAAGTATTCGTCTAGGTTTGAGCTAAAAATAGCGAGAAATTTGAGTCTTTCGAGGAGGGGCGTGCGGGGGTCTAGGGCTTCGTGGAGCACGCGGTTGTTGAATTCTAGCCAGCTTTGTTCTCTGTTGAAGTAGTATTGAGGGTCGCTGAGGTTGATTTCGGTGTAGGTTTTGACTGGGGTCTTTTTTGGCTTGGACATGGTTTGCGGGGGTCTTGCGGGGAGGCTCGATCGTATCTTTACCATTAGTATTGCAGTAGTATCGCGGTAGTGGGGCGGTTGCGGGCGATTGAAATCGCGTCTAGACAGACAAAACCCGAGCTCAGAGGGTTCGAGAAATTAAAACTCTTGTGGGGCGATGCTCCTAGCCCGCCCCGGAGTAGCGGGCGATTGAAATCGCACGCCAGACAGACAAAACCCGGATGGTGTGCGGGTTGAAGAGAATATGTCATTGCGCGCGAAGCAAAGCAATCGCAGAGCCCAGGGAACAGCATGACTTTCCCAACATCACGCACCAATCCCCCCAATCCAATCCTGCACCGCCTCCAACACATCCTCTCCATCGGCGGCAAAACCTGTTAACGGCAATTCCAGCGGTGTATCGGTAATCCAGGCGATATGAATACCCATTTGAGAGTCGGCGAGTTTGCGGGTGAAAGACGAAAGCGCATTTTCGCAGGGGCACGAGTGCAAAATTAAGGCGATGTGCGGTTTTTGGAGGCGGTTTTTGAGTTGGGGAATTAATCGCTTGAATTCGGGGGCGTTGCGAATGGCGGGGATGTCTGTATCTGTGGGGAAGATTGCTTGATATAGTTGGGTACAGAGTTCTTGGGCGATCGCGCTTGTATCGGTTTCGCCTTCTAAGCCGCGTATGTTGAGGGGAACGGGGCAGGTTTTATCGGTGGGTTGGAGTTGTTTGAGGAGTGTGGGGATATCTGTATTTTGTCGGTGGTTGTCCGGTATTGGGGAATTTGTGGGTTGAGTGTGCCATGCTTGATAAAATTCTGGGTAAGTCCTATTTTGGGCATCGATCCAGATGATTCTGTAGCACATTTCATAGCGATTATAATCGTTTTTATAACTACGGATTAAATCGATTAAAGGAGTGAGTGTAACTGGGTTGTCTTTGCTTATTGTTTCTAATAAAAATGCCGAATACCTCCGGGTAGTCTCATCCTGAGAAGTATGGATTAACTCGATTAAAACTTGGATGGCAACCGGATTATATTCTCTTATTTTCGTGCTTGTTCTAGCTAAAAAATCTGCCACTTCAGTCTTGGTAGTCTCATCCTGAGAAGTATGGATTAACTCGATTAAAGCTTGGATTGCCACTGGGTTATCTTTCCCTAATTCTACTAAGCTATATATTGCGTCGTGTCTGGTAACTTTTTGTTGAGAAGTACCGATTAACTCCACTAAAGTTTGGAAAACAAGTGGGTTATTTTTATCTATTTTCCCTAAGCTATATGCTGCTAACCTTCGGGTACTTTCAGTGCCTGAATTGCGAGTTGAATCTACTAAAGCGGAGATAGCCACTGAATTATTTTTGTCTATTCTTCCTAAACTATATGCCGCGTTAGTCCGAGTATGTTCATCCTGACAAGTACAAATTAACTCGACTAAAGCTTCGATCGCCCTTTCCCTATCCGTCTCTTTCAGTATCTCCCTTGAAGCCTCTGCAATTGGATCTATAAATGTTTGCCACTCCTGTTTTTCCTCATTAAAATAACCAAATCCGCACTTAATAATCTGCGACACAATCTCATCAGCAAGACTACAATCCTTAAACTCAGCAATCCCCGCAGCCGCTAGAAAACACGCACGATATCCATAAAAATCACCACACCCATCCTCAAACTCAACCAACCTATTAATAAACCCTTCCTTCTTCTCCTTCCCTACCTCCTCACGCCCCAACCACAACAAAATAACCTCCTTCCACTGCTTCTCAAAAATCCGGTACACCCCAGTAGAGGCGGTGTCCCCGTGCCCGCCCTCTGGGGGAATATGATTCAAGAAAAAGTGCCAATCCTCAACCGCCAACGCCGCAAAATATTCCTGAAACGTCGGATGGTAAAAAGCATAAATCCCCTCCAGCGTCTCCCCATCCCTCGCCACTAAATTCAGCCAACCCAAACGACAAGCCAACTCAAACTGCGATTCACCCATCACCCGATATCCCACACTTTCTCGCAACTGAAACCGCGACGTTTCATTTAACATCCCAGAAAGTGCCAATTTCCCCAAAGCCGCATTCAATTCCTGCTGCTGAATCCAATTCAAGTGCGGTTTTTTCCACTGATATAAAGTAGTCACAAACCGCTGATAAAGCTTAGCCTTAGTATCCGGCAAATCCCCATCCAACGACTGCCAAGTGCCGCACAATAGCGAACATCTCAGGGGATTTTTCACTAAATCTCGAATTCGCTCTTTTCCCGGTGCTGCTAATGCTTCCCGTAGCTGTTGAGAAAGCACCCCCCCAGCCCCCCTTGGTAAGGGGGGAGTAAGAGTTTCTTCTGTATTTAGGGCTGGGAAAGAAAGGGGAAGATCCCCCCCAGCCCCCCTTAAGAAGGGGGGAGTTAGAGTGTCGCCTTCTCCTGTCGCCTGCGTTGAGAAACCGGGAGTAAGAGAGTCCCCTTCTTCTCTTGTCCCCCCCCTTACCAAGGGGGGGTTAGGGGGGGTTCCAAACTGCGGGTTAGCGAGGGTTGAAAACCATTTATCGATAAACATTTCTACCTGTTCGGGATAGGAAAACTCCAGAGTGCGATAAGTATCAAAAGTATCCAACGCAGAGCCGATCGCATCCCAGACATTCTGCCGACAACTTAGCACAATCCGCGCCCTTTGAATACAGCCGCCCGTTCTAATTTGTCGCTCAATTTCCGCCAAAGGATTCCCATCTCCCACCGCCATCTCATCCGCCCCATCCAACACCAACCAAACGCGATCGGCATTAAACTGTGCTAAAAAATCATCCTTAATATCCGCCGTCGCCTCAGCCTTCCCAATTCTCTTAATTGCCGCCACCAACCAATTATCAAATAAATAGGTTTCTAATTCCTTCCCCTGCAAATCTGCCAAGGATACCCAAATTACCATAGCCTCGGAAATGCCCGCCGCTACCCAATTCGCAATCTGCCGCAACAGCGTTGTTTTCCCCGCCCCCGGTTCCCCAATAATTCCTAACCGCTTCCCATTGCTTTTCGGGCTAATTCCTTGCTGGATTACTTGTTCGAGAAACTCGCTATGTTCAAATGTCTGAGTTACTTCTTTTTCTCGATACAAATCCGAACCTTCTTCAGCCCCAAGATTCTCGCGCTTCTCAGTCACTTTGTGCCGTTCCACCAATCCCAGCGGTACATAAACATCATCAATTTGATGGTTGCCAAAAGTTAGTTGATTGCTACTGAGTCGCTGCTGTTCTTTCTCGTCTAATATCTGCTGGCAAATATCCTGCCAATCAATCGGTTGATAAACAATGCGGCTCTTTTCAACTATCTCCTCTAGCCAATCATACATCTCTTGGGTTCTGCTATCAATCCGCGTTAAGGTTTGCCCGGTAAAAATCTGAAAAACTTTCTCATTTTCCTTGATTTCCTGAGCAAAGTATGCAGATACCAAGGCAAATAATTCTTGCTCTAATTTTGTCTTGTAGGGTGCGACATCGCAATTTTCCAGGGCGACTTCTAGCAGTTTTTGCTTGAGTTTTTCAACCTGATTCTGCTTTGACTCATCTGCGGCAGTCAGCAGCAATTCTATCTCATCTAAACCTGCAATGGGAATCCCAGACGGGACTGTTTCTTTATCGACTTTTTCCAATTCAGATTTTAACTGCTTAATCTTCTTATCGAGCCATTCTAAATCTGGACGGTGTTGAGGTAAGTAAATAACGATTCCTTTAGAAGCCCTGCGAGATGGCTCAACCAATTCTTTATGACATTCTGAGGCGATTTGTTGTTGAGCTTTCAAGAAAGAACGTTTCAGCGCTTTTTCTAAATCGTGATTGACTATTTTCCCGTTTCGTGATACTTTTTTGATTCCGGTCAAACAAAGGTGCTTTGCTGCATCATTAACTTGAGTCCCCAATATGGCTTGCCACACGACTGTGAAAAGTCCTCCCAATAACGCAGCATCTAGCATTTGACAGTTTCTCCTAATTTCAGGCTCTAGGGGGTTAGTTTGATTGTAGGCGATCGACTTTATTTGCGATCGCACGAGTGGACAGGTGCGTCGCCCGCTCGATTTTTGATGTTTGGCTAAGGATTTTTTGTGGCGACAC